>JAPLWZ010000037.1 GCA_026396335.1 Microcaldota archaeon
GCTCCCGCTAACCGGTTCCAATTTTTTTCCCTTCAGCACAAGCCGCGAACATTTCTGGCTCCCGCTAGAAGTTTCAAAAATATTTTCTTTTTACCTGTTTTACCCGCGCATGATGCCAACGATTATGGCTCACGCTACCAGGGTGTGAACTTCTATTCCACACGTAAAAAGAGAGCGACTGATATTCACAGAATTTTAGTATATGTCAAAACGGCGTTAGTAGTGGCGGGCTGAATGCCTCGCGTTAGCTAAGCACTTACACCCCCACCCTATCAAAGTCATCTGCTATGACCGCCTGCACCGACTAGTTTTGAGATTGGCTTCGACCTTAGATGCTTTCAGGTCTTATCCAATAGCGCGTAGCTGCCCGGCAGTGCTTTACACAACCGGTAGACCAGAGGCGCCGGACCCAAGTTCCTCTCGTACTCATGGGTTCTTCCTCTCAATCGGTGACACTCCTAGGAGATACTACCGAACTGTCTCGCGACGTTCTGAACCCAGCTCATGTAGGTCTTTAATGGATGAACAACCCAACCTTTGGGGGCTCCTGCACCCCCAGGATGACCTAAGCCGACAGCGATGTACCAAACCGCGGGGTCGATGTGTATTTGAGTCAAATACAAACCATAATATCGCGCGAAACTTATCTTCTAAAAATTATCCGGTGGCGCTTGCGCACCACCAGCTCGAAAACCTTTCGGTTTTCAATAGTATCCCTTCTGCATTCCCCACAAACATCGACGATTGCGGGAAATGTGATTTATGCCAAACTTCCGCCAGGTACCTTGCTTAAGGGTGGCCCTGGTTTCAACAGTTTAGGCAGAGTAAATCTTTTAGGGAAACGTATTTTCTGCCGAAGCAGAACATACGCATTAATTATTGAAGGTAAGCCTCGCGCATTTGCAAAAAATCGGTTTGAATCGATCTCTCGCCCGCGACGAGCCTGTTACCCCCGGGGTAGCTTGTCTGACAGCTTGGACCCTCACTAAAAAGGTACCAAGGTTCGTTAAGCCCGACTTTCGTCTCTGCATCCCACGCTTTTAAGGATACAGTCAGTCTAGCATTTGTCTTTAACCCTTACCGGCGGATTTCTAACCCGCCTAAGCTAAACATTGGGCGCCCTTGTTTCCTTATCGAGGGCGTACCGCCCCAGCCAAACTATCCACCTGACCCTGTCCCTTGCGGTTAGTAATACAAAAACTGCTGAATGGTGTTACAATGTCGCCTATTTGCACCCCAGAAGGTGCAACATAACGGCTCCCATTTACGCTCCGCAGCAATTCTCGTATCACAAGATCGGGCTATAGTAAAGCTCCACGGGGTCTTCGTTTCCCCCTAGAAGTCCTCTGCATACTCACAGAGTAGTAAGTTCACCAGGTTCCAGCTAGGGACAGTGGGAGGCTCGTTACGCCCTTCATGCAAGCCACCAATTAAGCGGCGAGGTATTACGCTACCTTAAGAGGGTCAGAGTTACCCCCGCTCTTTGCTGGCGCTTAGACCCGTTGAAACAGGTGTTCACGTACCAGTAGTGAGCAGGCGTCACCCGCAATACTAATCGTTTCCGATTTGCTGCGAGTTGTGTTTTTGATAAACAGTCGACCTCCCCTTGTCACTGAGACCTGCCAATCCTTGCGGAAAGGCAGGCATGGCTTATTCCTAAGTTAAGCCACTATTTTGCCGAGTTCCCTTAGCTGAATCTCCCTGTCACGCCTTGGCTTGTTCTGCCAGCAGCACCTGTAATAGTTCTAGGTACGGATATGCAGGATCGGATATGCTCCCTTTTCATGGGCTCCGGGGTTCAGGATGTTTTGGGCCATTTATTCCTCTTCTCCTCATAACGAGACTCGAAGGAATTATCAGCTTTAAGCAGCGTCTCCGCTACCACCCTTACCCCAAAGCGTCAGAAACACACCTTACGTTGCCGTGTCTACCTGCACAGGACCGGAATCTTAACCGGTTTCCCTTTTGATGAGTCGCTATTAGCTGTCATCTTAGGATCGCCTAACTCTGAGCTGAAGAACATTGCCCAGAAACCCGTGTGCTATGCGGCGTCCAGGATTCTCGCCTGGATATGCTGTTACTAGTACCAGGATCTTCGTAACTGGTCAGTCCACTGGACCTCACGGCCCAACTTCTGCCCAACCAGCTCGCCCCCCTACCTGCTGCAATTTTGGTGCAGCACCATGGTTTCGGTACCAGGCTTAGCCCCGATCATCTTCGGAATGCGCGATCTAGACTGGTCCGCTATTACGCGTTGTTTAAAGGATGGCTGCTTCTAAGCCTACCTTCCAGCTGTTTTAGACCGGACACTCCTTGTGGATTCGCACTTAGCCTGAATTTAGGGACCTTAACCACGGTCCCGGTCGTTCCCGTAATGGCCTACTAGCTTACCCAGTAGAACCCGACTCCCGACTTCTTCGGCGGTTGCATATTCGGAGTTTGACAACAAGGCGATCCCTTTCGGAACCGATCCCCGTGATCAGTGCTCTACCACGCAACCCACCTCCATCGAGGCTGTCCTGAGGGACATTTCGAGGGGAACTCGCTATTGCCGAGTTCGATTGGACTATCACCCCTAAGCACGCGTCACCCGAGCAGAATATACTAGCATCGGTAGCGGTCCTCCACCAGCCGTCGGGCTGGCTTCGACCTGCGCTCGCTTAGTTCACATCGGCTTCAAGTCTGATGATTGTGACTGCTCGCCCTTTCGGACGACGGGCCTTTCTTGCGATGCGCCCAATTCGCTTTCGCTTCGGCTTTCGCCTCGCCACAACACATCAACTCCCTGGCTCTTGCTTCGAGAAGAGCGATGCGACACTGGTATGCCCGCTTCGCTTCCAACCTTTCGGTTAGTCACTTCGGCGGTCGTGCCCTTTAATGCCGCATCAAATTGTAACCAGTCAGTTTGAGGTTCTTTTAACAGTCCTTTCGGACTCCTTTTCAGCTTTCACTCGCGTTACTAATTCGCTATCGGTCTCAAGTTATATTTAGTGTTGGCGGTTAGTCCCGCCGTATTCATGCCCAAAAATAGATGGGCACTACTCGCTTGGTTTCACTCCGCACAAGTTTCACCTACGGGGCTTTCACCCTCTATGGCGCGGCTTTTCAGCCGACCTCGATTCACTTTGCGGATATTCCACCCCACATCTCCAGTATGTTGCCACACAGGATTCGGTGCGCACTACTCGGCTTTCAGTCACCCTTACTTACCGAATACCAATTGGTTTCTTTTCCACCCGTTACTAGAATGTTTTAATTCTCGGGGTATTAGCGTCTTTCGACGCACAGCCCTATCCTAGGATCACAGGATGCCTGCGCCTACCCTAGGCTTTTCGCAGCTTGCCGCGGGGCCTTGTTATACTTGAGCCAAGCCATCCACTGACTGGCGTAACATGCATATACTATGTTGAACGCTTTACAGTTCCCTGGCGGGAGCTGTCTGCACATTTGCTTTCGCAAATATGCATCGCGTTCAACTTGAACTCTAATTGTGAGTATCAGTCGCTCTCTTCGTACTCGTGAAATTCGTATACGCTCCGGCACCTTCATGTGAGAATCCAGTGCCTTCAACACCTATACGCAAGTTGCCCCCCGGGTTTCCCCGGAAAGCGCGCTCCTCCCAAAGGGAGAACACGCCCCATACTGTTAGATATGAGCATGAAATTTGTGAAATTTTGTAATTTTTCGTCCTCAACCCCGACAGAGAAAATAGCGGCCTTGAGCCTACCTCGTGACCAGCGCAAAACGCGGTGGAGGTGTTTAAGGGTTGAACGATTTTGGTGCATTCATCGCAACACGGACAAAGCCGATTGCTGATGTCGCTCCGACGAAGCGAATGACCATTTCTTGCTGTCTTTCTACCTGCACCGGTCTCTGCCCATCCTCGGCTGCAACCAAGATATGGCCCGTGCGGGCTTTACTAGAATGAGAAAAGTATTTAAAGGCTCCCCCGTTCCGGCGCTAGCGCGGATATTTTGCCGTGGAGCTCGTCAATGAGCACTACTTGCTTTGCCCATGCATTGTCTGTCATGAAAATGCGCTTGAACAGGCGAGGCTTGAGGGCCTCGGCTATGATTTTTTTCGTTTCTTTTGACCACTCTTCCTTGGAGAGCTTGCCACTCCCCAATTCAAGGTTGAGATGCCCGAGTTTTGAGAATATGTATGATGCTTTTTTCGGCCCAATCTTATCTATTACTGCCTTGCGATCGTCCTTTTTCATTTGGAAATGCATATGCTCCACCAACACTATCCTTTTTCTACTACGACGTGCTTTTAAGGGTTTCTGAAAGAGGCGATTAGTGGAAGTGTGGGGGTCAAAAGAAGCTAACAGAGCCTTTTTACCTTGTCCAGATTCTCAATCTGCTCGCCGAGAACCTTGATTGCTGCCGGGAATTCGCTCCATTCCTTTTTCCCGTGGAAAACGCCGCTTGCATCATATAATTTGAAGCCGTGCAGGCTGATCTCCAAATCCGCCACCTTGCCAATGTGATGATTGCCGCTTGAATCGTTAAGGTCAATCGCGATCTGGCGCCGGTGGTCAAATGAATGGGCCACCTCATTTGCCGAAAGATTTAGCTTTTTGTTGGCAGACGCTTTTTCCCGAAGATAGGCTATCGCCTCATCCGCCACGTCTTTTATAGCCACAGCAAGTTTGGCGCGCGCAAGAACTTTTGCCCCGTCGATAAGAGGGGTTTTGCCGCTGAGTTTCCTGTTTAAAATTAGGATTTTGGGAACCTTGCTAGATAGGGCCTCTAATCTGGCTACAGCCATTCCACACCGAAGTGAAATACGGTAAAAAGTGAATAAAAAGGGATCGCTCCGTTTGGGACAAATGCTTCTTATTGCTTGCCATGGGAAAGAAGTCGGGAGATATTTATGGCGCACCACGTTAGCCGCTGCATGAGCACACAGCACCCTGACAATGTCAATTCACCGTTCTTTTCAGACAGCGAAGTGCTTGCCGGCGAGACTGAAATAAAAGAGACTTATTACGTGTTTTCACACCTCGGGATAATGGAGCAGATGTGGGACTGCGAAGGCAAGGAAGTGGACAATCACGTCGTGGAAAAGCTCCTCTCCCGCTACCCGAAATTCTTTTCTGAAAACAAGTTGGGCACTGACTTTTACCTGACACTGCGCGTGCCGAACCCGAACGTGGAGAAGACACAGGGGAAAATACTTCTTGAAACGCTTGAGTCGATCCCTAGGAATTATGACATTGCGCACGCAACCGGGAATTCCGGCGCGCCAATTTGGGAAGTTATTTTGCCCATGTGCACGAGCAGCGCTGAAATAGAGAGGATTTACGAATACTACAAGAAGGTCGTGGTGGGAAAAAAGAATACGAAGATACACGACATGACTGTGAGCGAATGGCTTGGCGACTTTGGGCCTGAAGAAATACGCATGATACCGCTGGTGGAGGACCGAAAGTCACTCACAGAAGCAGATAAAATAGTCGGCGGCTTTATCGATGGCAAGAAATGGGATTACCAGCGTGTTTTCCTCGCCCGCTCAGACCCTGCGCTCAATTATGGCTCGCTTTCCGCAGTGCTTCTGAACAAATTGTGCCTGCAAAAACTGCATGCGCTCGAAGAAAAAACGAGTGTAGAGATACTTCCAATTATTGGCGTGGGAAGCGCGCCGTTCAGAGGGAATTTGAAGCCGACAAATGCCGGCAACTGTTTGAAAGAATATCCTTCTGTTCAGACATTCACCCTCCAATCCTCATTCAAGTATGATTATCCTGAGAGTGTAGTGAGGAAAGGGGTGGAAGAGATAAATGAGACAAAGAGAAGGCACCCGCTGCACGTCGATGAAAAGTCAGTTGACAAGATTGCGGACAAGGTGACTGAACAATATCAGAAGGAAGTCACTGCCCTCTCGCCGCTTATCAGCACACTCTCGCGCTACAATCCTTCACGGCGCGCAAGAAAGCTGCACATTGGCTTGTTCGGCTATTCACGCTCAATGAAAGGGATGTCTCTCCCAAGGGCAATCCCATTCTGCTCTGCGCTTTACTCAATAGGCGTTCCGCCTGAACTACTCGGCTTGTCCGCACTCTCCGAGAAGGAAATGGATGAAGTGCGCAACATGTACGTTGCATTTGACGAAGATGTGAAGGATTCCACCGCGTATGTTTGCAAGAAAAATATTTCGTTACTGCCTGGCGGAATTGGAAAGGAAATTCTTGGGCTCTTAGACAATTTCGACTGCAAGCCGGATGAGGAATACGCGGAGGCGGCGGAAGACGTGCTGCAGATTGCAATGTCGGACAGCAGAGCCACTCTCACTGATGCGATAATGAAAACCGCTTGGAAAAGAAACTTCCTTGGTTGATGCGATGGAGAAAGACAACCCGCTTGCAAAATATGAGAAGCGCTACAAGCTGAAGAGCGTCCCAGAGGATTTCCTCACTGGAGACCTCGACAAACGCGAGGCGACACTCACGCTGGTTGGAAAGAAGTCAGACGATTTGAATGACACGGTGAAAATGAAACTGTTTCTTGATTTGAACGGCTATTTTTGGGAGCACCCGCGCGATGTGGATGACACGAGGCTTGTTTTCGAGGCGAGCGAGAAAAGCGCGAAGTACACCGAAGGGAAAGCTGGCGCTGCCAAGCTCGTGTTGAAAATAGAAATCGGGCTCGCGCAGCAAAAACCGGAAGACTGCTGCTGTTGCTGAAGTGATTATTATGAAAAAAAGAGTTTTCGTGGTGCATGGCTGGGGCGGCAACCCCGACGGCGGCTGGAAGCCCTGGCTGAAAGAAAATCTTGTTGCAAAAGGCTACGAGGTAATAATGCCGCAGATGCCCTCGCCTGACTTTCCAAAAATGAACGAGTGGGTGGGAACGCTTGCTGCGCGGATTGGAAAGCCGGACAGTAATACTTACCTAGTAGGGCATTCGCTGGGAGTTGTCACTGTTCTTCGCTACCTTGAATCGCTGAAAGGGAAGGAAAAGATAGGCGGCGCGGTGCTTGTGGCAGGGCTTGCAATGGACACGCATATTCCCGAACTTAAGAGTTTCTTTGTGCAGCCGTCATATGATTGGGCGCTTATCAAGAAGCACTGCGAAAAGTTCATTACAATCAATTCGGACAATGACTACTACATTCCGCTAACGCATGGCGAGGAATTCCGCGGCAAGCTGGGCGCGGAGATGATTGTCATGCACGAGCACGGGCATTTTTCATCAGCGGACGGGTTTTCGGACCTGCCTATCCTTCTTGAGTGCGTGCTTGGGATTTCAGGCGGCAAACGCTAGCTTTTTAAATGAATTGCCACTAATCACGTCTGCTCTTTCTGTGAACAGAAGAGCCTATGAATTCTGCCGGAAGGCGGAATGAGGTGAGATAATGGCAAAGTCATACGTGAAATTCGAGACCCCAAAGGACGTGCAGGCAAAGGCGCTTGAGGCAATCACTGTCGCTGCCGATACGGGAAAGATCCGCAAGGGCTCCAATGAAACTACAAAGGCAATCGAGTCAGGCGTGGCCATGCTCGTTGTCATCGCAGAAGACGTGGACCCTGAGGAAGTGGTTATGCACCTCCCCATGATCTGTGGCGAGAAGAATGTTCCTTACTGCTATGTTGCAACTAAGAAGGAACTCGGCGCAGCAGCAGGCCTTTCAGTTCCATCAGCGGCAATCGCAATTGAAAAAGCAGGCAATGCAGCTGAGCTCATCAAGAGCGTAGCTGAAAAGGTCGGCAAGGTCGCACCCGCAAAGAAGGATGCTCCTGTTGAGGCAAAGAAGGAGCACAAGCACGAGGAAAAGAAGCACGAGGCCCCGAAGGCAGAGGAGAAAAAGGAAGCTCCCGTAGCCAAGGAAAAGAAGCCGCGCGCTCCCAAGAAGGAAAAGGCTCCCAAGGCCGAGGAGAAAAAAGAATAATTAAGATGTGATTCTCATGGCAGCAGGACAAGACGCAATACCGGTTGAAGTCGTGGAAGTGGTCGTGAAGACCGGGATTCACGGCGAAGTGTACCAGATCATGTGCAAGGTGCTCGACGGCAAGGACAAGGGCCGCGTTATCCGCAGGAACTGCAAAGGGCCTGTGAAGAAGGGAGACATCATGATGCTCCTTGAAACAGAGCGCGAAGCAAGGGAGATCAAGGTAAAGTAAAGTCTCATAGATGGTGAACTCATATGGCATTCTGTACTTTCTGCAACAACCAGATCCCGAAAGGCACTGGGGAGATATATGTGCTCCGCGACGGGACAATGCTCAACTTCTGCTCTTCAAAGTGCAAGGTCAACGCGATTGACAACAAACGCGAGGGCCGTTTGATGAAGTGGACCAGCAAGCAGGAAGTCCTCTCTTCTGAAAAGAAGGAAGAGAAAAAGGAATCCGCATTTGCAAAGGACGTTGACGCCAAGCTCAAGGAAAAGGAAGCGGCGAAAAAGGCTGCCGAAGCAAAGAAGTAAGGCTGGCAAAACAGTCGAGGTGTTCTCATGGAGCGCACGCTTATCATCCTCAAGCCGGACGCAGTGCAGCGCGGGCTTGCAGGTATTGTGCTTTCCAAATTTGAGGCGCGCGGCTTCATAATCGCGGGAATGAAAATGATTCTTCTTAGCCCAGCGCTCCTCAGGGAGCACTATGCGCACATAGCTGACAAGCCATTCTTCCCAGGGATTGAGAAGTTCATGTCCTCAACGCCCGTAATTGTTGCGGTTATTGAAGGAAAGGAAGCAGTGGAGTCCGTGCGCGCGATGTGCGGCCCCACAAACGCAAGGAAGGCTGCGCCCGGGACTATCCGCGGCGACTACTCGCTTTCAATGCAGTGCAACATCATCCACGCCTCAGACTCGCTTGAGACTGCGGAGAAGGAAGTGAAGCGTTTCTTCAAGAGTGAGGAACTGCACTCTTACAAGAGGGTGCTTGAGCCCCTCACCTACTCGAAAGACGAGCAGTAGGGGAAAGGCGCCGGCTGCAAATATTTTTTACATCTAGCTTGCGCTCTGCATAAGAAAAATAAAATTAAAAAAAGAAAATTGGGGTTTACTTCTTCTTCTGCCCGAACAGCAGGAAGTACGACGCTGCAAGC
>JAPLWZ010000122.1 GCA_026396335.1 Microcaldota archaeon
GTGTTGTTGCCAGACATAGCGCTTATCGAAAGCAGGGTGCCGCCGGCGGATATCAGCGTGTTGTTGATGAATAGGTTGGTGTAGCTGCCCCAGCCTGTGCCGGCGAGCGACAGTGCCGTCAGCCCGATTCCATTCATCGTGTTGTTCGCTATTGTGCTGCCCCACGCATCATTGAGATTGAGCGCGGCGCCCGCGAAGATGGGGCTCATCGTGCTACCCGTTACTGTGGTATTCCTGACCGTGTTAAGTGCAATCCCGCTCTGCCCGCCTGTGGCTGTGGAATTGATGATTGAGTTGTTGCTGGAGATGTGGTTCAAGCCCGAGTAGAAAAAGATGCCGAAGCCTATGCCGGAGGTGAATGTGGAGTTGATGATTTTGTTGTTGGAGGCCTGGTAGAGGAAGATGCCGTAGGCGTTTCCTGTGACGGTTGAGTTGGAGGCAGTGGTTCCTGAGCCATCCTGTAAATGCACGCCATAGTAGAAGTCCCTGATATTGCAGTTCTTTATGGTTGTGAAGTATTGGTCGGTATAAACCCCCGCAGTGCCCGTTGTGTTCGTTCCTGTGATTGTGTTGCCAGCGCAGTCAAGCGTGATGTTTGCCGCAGTCATGTTGTAGCCGTTTGCGCACGAGTAGCTGGAGGTTAGCGTGTATGTTGTGCCAGCTGAGCTTAGGGCTGCCGGGCAGGTGCCGGGGTCTGCTTGTGCGCCGTATGTATAGTTTCCTGTTTCGTTCGTTGTGTTGCTCGTTTGATTGAAGAAGTAGCCCGTGTAGTTGCCTGTGATTGCGCTGTAAATGTTTATGCGGCTGAAGTTTGTTCCGTAATAATCTATGGTTTTGCCTGTTTCCTGGAAGCGAAGCTTTGTTTCAGGAGGGGATAGTGACGCATTGCTCTGCAAGAGAAGCGCGGCAGCGCCTGACACGTGCGCTGCGGAAATCGATGTGCCTGAGCGTGTTTCAGTGCCTGCGGTTATTGCCTCGCCTGGCGCGAGAAGCGCAACAAGCGGGTTCATGTTTGAGAATGACGATACTGTGTCGTTTTTTGAAGTGGAGGAAACAGCAACTACTTGCGAGCCGCAGGCTGGCGAAGTTATTGTGGAAGCGCCTTTGTTGCCCGTTGAAGCGACTGCGAGCATTCCCATTTGTGCCGCAGCATTTGCCTCCTGTGCAACAGGGTCGGAATCGCAGTACTCGCTGTAATTCCCGCCTCCAAAGCTCATGGAAATTATGTTTGCGCCGTTCCGCCTGCAAAAGTCAATGCCGGCCATTATGTCTGATGAGTAGCCTGTGCCGGTCGGGCCGAGCACCTTCACAACCAGTATGGAAGCATCTGGCGCAATCGCGTTTATAGCGCGCGCCATGAATGTGCCGTGCCAGCCTGAGTCAGATACGTCTGTCGTGTTGTCCACGAAATTATAGCCTGCGATGACTTTTCCTGCGAGTGCTGGGTCGCTTGTGTCAACTCCTGTGTCAAGCAGGCAGACCAGCTCTCCTGCGCCGCTGTAATTCAGCTCTGTCTGCGCGAGTGTTGCACCTATGAGCGGCACCGAGTCAGTAAGCGATGCTTCCATCTGCGTGTCCACATAAACCGTATTCACGCCTGAATCCGCAAGAGTGGCAAGGTCTGCTTTGTCAACCTCAAGAACGTTTATCCCGGAATAGGGCAGGTCTTTTATTTCAGCCACCCCTTCCGGGCTTGGAATGTCGGATGATGATTTCGCGATTATCCTGACTGTCTCGTTATTTTCAAGAAGGGCAAGCGCCTCCTCTGTTATGTCCATCTCAGTTCCGTTATCCGTAAGTATTGTCACAATGCCGTTGTTGATTGAAAGCACCCGGTAACCGAGTGTTTTGTTTGTTGTAATGTTGAGCGAGAGATTGGCAGTCGGGTTGAGCGATTCGTTGACGGCCAGGCTGAGTGTTTCATTTGTTTCCTGGATAGTAAGCGTTTCATTCGACTGGTTTATTTCCGGGAGGGGAATGGTTTCATTTGAGGTAAGGTTGATTTCTGGCAAATTCTCGGTCAGGTTGGGCGATTCGTTGGTCGGCAAAAAAGGTTCGGTACTGTTCAGCGTTTCATTTGCAGTTTGATTGCCTTCAGGCGGGGCAAGGGTTTCATTGAAAGCAATGTTCATTTCGGGCAGTGTTACATTCCCTGCCTCGCCGGAAAAATCCTGCGGCAAATCGCTTTGGTTGGATAGATTCAGGTCGCCTGTTGGGCCATCCTGGAATGGGTTTGCGGTTAGGAGGAACGGCGGCAGATAAAATGGCAAGAAGAATAACAGCAACGCTGCCAGCATAGAGAATAACCTAAACCTACCCACGGCATTAGGAACGATGAAAAACTATTTAAGATGATGCTCGCGAGCTAAATCCGCGAGCGAAGCGAGCGAACCCGCCTTCAGGCGGGGGATACAGCTCGCATAGTTTCTTCTTCTGAGAAAAACAAGCATGACCAGCGGCGGCGCGGGCGCCTTCGGCGCCCCAT
>JAPLWZ010000103.1 GCA_026396335.1 Microcaldota archaeon
GCACTATTAGGAGCAGCTGCGCTTACTGCGTTCGTGCCTGCCGTGCCAGTATTCCGGGCAGGCATGCTTACAGACGTTGCCGCTGCATTCCTTCTCCTTAACTGGATCGGCTTTTTCGCCCTTTCGCTCTGGCACCACCCGGACGCGGAAAAAAGCGCTGCTGCGATAAAGAAACTGCAGACGCAGGGAACCTATGCGATAATGCGCCACCCGATTTACTTTGCAGACATGGGATTGACAATCGGGATATTCCTTTACATGCCCTTCCTTAATGTGCTTGCATCCGCCGCGTTTGTGGTGGCGGTTCTTTACTTCTGGGCGGGCTTGGAAGAAGAGGCGCTTCTCAGAAAGTTCGGCAGGCGCTACTCTGAATACTGCAAGAAAGTTCCGAAGTTCATCCCGAGAACAATCTGACTTTTTCTTTTGATTTTTGCACGGCGATTGCCAGGCAATGCTGCAGAGATTTAAATCTGCTGTGAGCTTGAAAAGGGATAGGCGACCATGAATGGTATCTTTGTTCCCGGCATTAATGCTATTCCTCGTACTGCTTGCGATATTTTTCAGGAAAATGCTTCCGTTCAAGCTTGCGCCCTGGCAGGCAATGGCGGCAGGCGCGCTCGCGGTCCTTCTTCTTAGGCAGATTTCCCCTTCTGACGCATTCGCCTCGATTGAATGGGGCGTGATGGTTTTCCTCTACTCCACATTCGTGCTTGCGTCCATTCTGCAGGAGAGTGGCTATTTGCAGCACCTTGGCTACAAGTTCATGCGCAGGTTTTACCAGCACCCGTTCCTCGTGCTTCTTGCATTCATATTTTCCGCAGGCGTTGCATCCGCATTCCTGCTGAATGACACTGTTGCGATACTAGGCGTGCCAGTCTGCATTGAGCTTAGCAGGAAAAGCAATGTGCCTGTTGCCCCGCTCCTTGTGGCACTAGCGCTTGCAGTCACAGTGGGCGGGATTACAAGCCCGATAGGCAGCCCGCACAACTACATAATCGCGGTGCAGGGCGGCATGGCATCGCCGTTTGCGGACTTCACCTACTACCTGCTTGTGCCCACCCTCCTTTCGCTTGTGGCGCTTGCGGCAATCTGCTGGATGCTGTTCCCGGACATCCGCAGGCTGAAGAGGATTTCGTCTGACTTCTGGAAGAGGGGCACTGAATACTACGCCGCGCGCGCAGGCTTCATGACGGTTGTCGGGCTTTCCACGCTGCGGGTGCTTGCAGGCATAGTGCCTTGGATCCCGTCATTCCCGCTTTACGCAATACCCCTCGCGGGCGCGCTTGTCGCCGTCATCAGCTCGCCAAAGTGGAAATACGCGCTTGACACCGATTGGGAAACGCTCGCGTTCTTCCTTGCCATGTTCGTGCTCATGTCCTCGGTCTGGAATTCCGGCTTCTTCCAGCAGTTCCTGCCGCCGCAAGAGCAGTTGTCTGACCCGGGCGTAATCCTGTTTTCAAGCCTCGTGCTTTCGCAGTTCCTTTCCAATGTGCCGCTGGTGATAATTTACCTGAAGGCGCTTGGCGTGTCGCCCGCTATACACACACTCATCCTTCTTGTTGCAGGAAGCACGCTCGCAGGCGCGCTCACGCTGATTGGCGCTGCTTCGAACATCATAATCATGCAGGCAGCGGAGAAGAAGGGGCACGGCTTCCCGTTCATGCAGTTCACGCTCGCGGGCATCGCGATAACAGTTGTCTCGCTCGCGCTCATTTTGGGATGGCTTGCGCTTGTTGGCGGATAAATAACAGCAAAAAAAAGAATGATGCAGGAGGAGAGATTTGAACTCTCGAAGGCCTAAGCCACAGGATCTTAAGTCCTGCCCATTTGACCAGTCTCTGGAACCCCTGCAAGTAAGTATTGGGGCGAGGAAAGGATTAAATAGCAACGACGGGAAGCTAACTTTCGGTGATAATGATGCCTGCAAAGAAAATGAAAAAGATGGCTGCCAAATCCGAATGCGGATGCGTGTGCCACAAGCCGACAAAGATGGAATCAATGCTCCTAATAATACTCGGTGCAATCGGGCTCCTGTCAGCAATCGGAATGATGGGAATTGGCCAATGGATGTTCTACTTCAACTACGTCTGGCCGGTGCTTGTGATAGTCATCGGCATGACCATGCTGATGAGGCAGAGCTGCGAGTGCTGCTAAATTTTTCTTTTCTGTTTTTTTCTTTATTTTTCTTTTTCTTCCTTATTTTTTTATTCAAAATCAGTAGATTATCTTGCTCATCTTCCCGGCTTTGGCAGCGAGCTTGATTTCGCGCGCGATTCTCCTTCCCATGCTCATGGGCTCTTCCCACTGGTACGCAGTATAGGGCGAGCCTTGAGGATAGATGTTCGTCCCCGCTACTATGCGCGCGGAAATTTCAAATGCGAAGAACTGCAGGTTCTCATCCACTACTGTTTCAAGGCAGAAGGGGCCAGGCACTCCGCCGAACAATTTGTCCGCGGTTTCCACGATGTTCTTGCCCATTTCCATTACGTCTTCAAGAAGCGACTCGCGAAGCACAAGAAGTTCATTTCCAACTACCGTGAATGATGGCGTGAATGACAAGCCGGCTTTCTCCGTCCTGTATGCTTCGTCTATGTTTGACTCGAAGCGCCTGTCAATGCCTGTGAGCTCTACTCTTCCTTCTCCTGCGCGGTAGCCGTCTTTTGTGAGCGGTGAATAGAAATAATGCGGATAGGCGCGCACGCCGATGAGATACTCCTGCACCGTGACATCCATGCCCTCGAAGTGCTCGTGGAATTCCTCAGGTGTTGAAACCACCCTGTAGCCCCGCCCGCCCTTTGCGCCTGCGTGCTTTACCACGCACGGGCGGTCTATTTTGTCAGGATCAATTGTGGCAGGCACCTGTATGCCAGCTTCTGTGAGCCACTTGAACATTTTCACCCTGTCCTTTTCCCACATGAGTGACTCGCGGTTGCCAAGCATTGGCACGCGAAGAGAGTTGAGCTTGTCGCCAGTGTATTCCACAAGCGAGCCGTGCGGTATGAGTATTGCATTTTGGTCTGCAAGTTCGTCTGCGGGAATGTTTCGCAGGTCATCAACGATTATGAATTCGTCCGGGCAGCCAAGCGGGAATGCCTCGTACACTTTCTTGCGCTTCTCAGTGCAAAGCCCGATTGTCTTTATTCCCTCTTGCCGTGCGCCGTGGAATATCTGGAGCGCGGTGTGCGAGCAGATGGTTGCGATTTTGAGCTTTTTCTTGTCGTAGCCGGAGAGAAGCTCGTTGATTGTTTTTCGTGATACGTCCATGTGAATCTTGCTCGTTCATGCGATTGCGTGCTCTTACGTGACTATTTCATCCAGCCGCTTTTCCTTTGCTGCTGTCTTCACTTCAAGCGCGATCCTCTCGCCCACGCTCATGCTCCTGCCCCATAAGTATTCTCCATAGGGGGTGAAGCGCACGCCAGGCGAGCCTGGCACCCTGAATGATACGTCGAATATTACCGGCTCCTCGCCGTTTTCTGTTGGTATGATTGCGCCTTGGAGTGCGAAGGGACCGATTAACCCGGGCTTGTACTCCTGCTTGCACGTCTTCACAAACTTTTCGCCCATTTCAAACACGCGCTCAAGGAGCGACTCGCGTATGGTGCAGGCAACGTGCCCCACTTCTATGTTTTTCATCCTCGCGAGCTTGAGCACATCAGTTTGCTCAGGTGAGGTGAGGCGAAGCAGGCCGTCAAGGTTTGTCTGCCTGCGGAAGTCAGTGCCCATGAGCTCAAGCTCGCCAGTTATCGGCGAGGCGAAGAAGTTGAAGTTGAACTGCGCGCCAAGCACGAATTCCTCAATGAGCGCGTCCTTGAGCCCTTCTTGAGTAATCAGCCCTCGCGCAAGCATTTCTTTGCT
>JAPLWZ010000142.1 GCA_026396335.1 Microcaldota archaeon
CACGATGAATGGAATCGGGCTGACGGCACTGTCGCTCGCCGGCACAGGCTGGGGCAGCTACACCAACCTATTCATCAACAACACGCTGATATCCGCCGGCGGCACCCTGCTTTCGATAAGCGCTATGTCTGGCAACAACACGTTCTACTGGAACAATTTCACGAACACTTCCGGCGCGTATGTGCAGGACTTCAACTTCACCAGTTCCGGGGCAAGCTCGAACTTATTCAACACATCGAACAGCACCACCCCGATGGGCAACATCTATTTCAACGTGATGAACGGAAGCGTCGCAATACGCGGCACCTACCCTGCGCCCTTCCCCTCGGGTCAGCCGACCGCATTCTATTACGGTTCTGCAGGCGCAGGCTACCCGTACAACAATTCCTCCACAGGAATAGGCGGCAAGTTCATAGGCAATGGTACGGACTACGGGCCAATCACATCATCAAGCGGCCTTTCATGCGGCATCATCAATACGGCGGGCACCTACACTATGAACTCCAATCTCTCCTCGCCAGGCGCAACCTGCTTCAACATCACGGCGGCAAACGTGCTTCTCAACTGCTCGAACTACACGATAAAAGGCGACAACACGACCGGGACTTACGGCATAGTGACAAGCGCTTACAACACCACAATCATAAACTGCAGCATAAACAGTTTCTACTACGGGATATACTATGCGAACGGTTCTTACAACGGGACGGCGCAGTACAACACGGTCTACTCCAACTTGGACATAGGATTGCGCTTCGTGAACTCGTCCAACAACTCCCTCACATCAAACTCATTCTGCACAGAACCCATGGACATTGACAACGCAGGATTGGACAACGGCGGCTCATTTGGCACCCTCAACACCTGCGACTCGTTCCTGAATTACTCAGAGAACTCGCACTCGGGCTGCACATTCGCCTGCACCTCGCTCTGGCACCGCTTCTTCGGAAACGTGAGCGGCAACATAGTGCTTGGCAACGGCGCGGCATACGGCACTTGGCAACGGCGCTTACAAGGACAACATATCCAACCTTTACTCGAGCAACGGAATCACCCCATTTTACACTGACAGCTACAATGTTTACGGGACCACGGTGAACAACGTGCCGGTGTTCAATTCCTCCCGCTTCAACACCACTTTCCATACAGGAATACTCTGGGACAACTCGACAGGCGCCGGCTATGATCCAATCATCAAGCAGCCAATTGTCTGGGTGGTGAAGGTCAACACAACGCAGGTAGACGCCTACGGGAACTACCAGTACCTTGTCTCCATCCCATACACGCTTTCAACATATGAGGGTGGCAACAGCCTGGTCAGCTTCTACGCAGAGCTGCAGTAGGAGAAGAAATTACTTTTTCCAGCCTACAGGGTATGGCACGCAGGACTTATTTTTTTCCGCCAACAAAATAGACGTACACGAGATTCACTGCGCCTTCATTCGTGACATTGTGCACAGTGTTCTCCTTGATGAACAGGCTTTCATCTTTTTTCAGCACCTGTTTCTCCCCGCCGGTAATAACGGCCGCCTCGCCTTCAAGCACAAGAATTATCTCTTCCCCATCACCCGTAGTATGCTCGCCCACGCTCTTGCCCGGGGTCAGGCACACGCAGCCTCCCTTTATTTTCTCGCCTTTTCCAAGCGAGCCGGATTTGTTTGCGGGTATAATATGCATAGCATTTCCTCCGTATCATCTCATCTTCAGTTAATCATCTTCTTGTCAAGCAGCCACTTCTTCACAAAGTAGGTCAGCACAAGATAGGCTGCAATGAACACGACAAGTATTGGCCAGAATATGGCGGGCAGCGCGGCAAAGCCAAAGTACTGCCCCACGGGCCCAAGCACCACGAACAGCGCAATCAGGAGTATCGCAGTGCTGGTGATTATCAGCTGCTTGCTTGGCATGCTCTCTATGAACGGCACCCTGTTTGTCCTTATCACATATATGATTAGCGTCTGCGTCATTATTGACTCAATGAACCAGCCAGCCTGGAACACTCCCTCTGGCACGGCAAGCACGAAATAAAGCGTGAAGTATGTCAAGTAATCGAATATGCTGCTCAATGGCCCGATGTAAAGCATGAAATTCTTCACATTCTCAAGGTCCCACTTGGCAGGCTTTTTCAGCGCCTCATTATCCACATTGTCGGACGGCACGCTTATGTTTGCAAAATCATAAAGGAAATTATTGAACAGGAGCTGGATCGGCTTCATGGGCAAAAACGGCAAGAAAATGCTTGCGCCAAGAACGGAAAACATATTGCCGAAATTTGAGCTTGAGCCCATCCTCAGGTACTTCATGGTATTGGCAAACGTCCTTCTTCCCTCGTCCACGCCCTCGTAAAGCACATGCAAGCTTTTCCGAAGCAGGATAATGTCCGCGGATTCTTTTGCAACATCGACAGCGGTGTCGACTGATATCCCGACATCTGCAGTGCGAAGCGCAAGCGAATCATTTATTCCGTCCCCCATGAACCCCACAACATGCTTGTTGCGCTGCAGGGCAAGTATGATTCTCTCTTTCTGAGCAGGCAGCACTCGCGCGAAAACGGTATTGTTCTCCACCAGGACTTTCAGCGCCTCATCAGACACTTTCTCAAGTTCCTCGCCGGTAATTATTCCCTTCACGGGAAGCCCGACGTCTGCAGCAATTTTCATATTGACAAGCTCGTTGTCGCCCGAAAGGATTTTCACTTCGATCCCGCGCTTCATGAGTTCGGCAAGCGATTCCCGCGCACTTTCTTTTGGCGGATCCAGGAATGCAAGGAACCCCTCAAACGTAAGGTCCTTCTCATCAGCAACACTGTAACTCGCGCGATGGTCTTTCATCTTCCGCGAGGCAAGCGCAAGAACGCGGTAGCCTTCGGAACTCAGTTTCCTGTAAATTTCATTCGCGCCCTTCAGGTCATCAGCATCGAACGGATGCTGTATCCCGTGCGTGGAGTGGTGCGTGCAAAGCGGGAGGACACCCTCGGGCGCGCCCTTTGTCAAAAGCAGTGCCACTGCATTCTTCTTTGCAGCCTTTCCCTTTTCCATCACCACAACGCTCATTCTTCTCCGTGAAAAGTCAAACGGTATTTCATCCAGCTTCTCATACTCCGCTGCCTCTTTCGCGCCATTTTCCGCGTCGTGGTCCATTATCGCCTTGTCAAGTGGATTTTTCAGGCCGGTCTGGTGCAGGCTGTTCAAGTAGGCGAGCTGCAGTGTTACTTCATCCTCTTCGCCATCTGCATTGATGTGCCGAACGAGTGCAATCCTGTCCTCAGTAAGCGTTCCCGTCTTGTCAGTGCAAAGCACATCCATTGCGCCAAGGTTCTGGATGGACGACAGCCGCTTCACAATCACGTCCTTTTTCGCCATCTTCTTCGCGCCCTGCGACAGGTTCGCAGTGACAATGACTGGCAGCATTTCCGGAGTTAGCCCGACTGCAACCGCAAGCGAAAAGAGGAATGCATTGATGAACCGCGCCTCCATGGAATCTGCGGTCTTGAAAACAGCATTGATAACAAACAGCACAACCACGAGGGCAAAAATGAATTTCAGCATGAGCATGCTGTAGTCCTTTATCCCCCTGTCAAACGCGGTCTCGGGCGCAGCCTGTGTGAGCCTCGTTGAGAGTTCGCCAAACTGCGTGTTCAAGCCGGTGCGTAGCACTAAAGCAGTTGCAGAGCCGCTCACCACGCTTGAGCCGAAGAAAACAGCATTGCCAAGGTCGGTTATTCCGCTTCCCTTCTTTGACGCCTCGTTTGTTTTCTCAACAGGCAACGACTCGCCGGTAAGCGACGCCTGGTTCACAAAAAAGTCCTTGCAGGAAATAATCGCGCAGTCCGCGGGCACCAGGTCTCCGGCAGAAAGTCGCACAATGTCGCCAGGCACAAGCGACTTGAGGGGCACTTCCTTCTCCTTCCCCTCCCTCACCACTGTCGCAGTATTCCGAATCATCTTGCGCAGTTTGTCCGCCGCATCCTGCGCATTGTACTCCTCGTAAAAGGTGAGCGACACGCTGATCATCACCATTGCGAAAATGAGCTCTCCTGAAATCGCGCTGCTCAGGTAATATGAAAGCACGCCGATTATTATCAGGAAAACAATGAGCGGATTCACAAAATAGGACAAGTAGCGAAGCACAATATTCCGCTTCTTCTTAACGGCAAGCTCATTCGGCCCGTATTTTTGCAGCCGCTTTCCAACTTCTTCCTCGTTCAGCCCATTTTTGTCGCTGCCCAGCCCTTTGACGAGTGTGTCCACTGGCTTAGACCAGTCATCAAACATCTCGCTGTTATTTGGCATATCCAGCACTCCGTTATCCCACGCTATGGAATGCTTTGAGGCGCCGACATCGGCACGCCAGAATCCGCCAAACGTGCGAGAAAAAAGTTCCTGCCTTCCTGTTTTTTGCTTGCGTACAACTTCCTTTAAGATGATGCTCGCGAGCTAAATCCGCGAGCGAAGCGAGCGAACCCGCCTTCAGGCGGGGGATACAGCTCGCATAGTTTCTTCTTCTGAGAAAAACAAGCATGACCAGCGGCGGCGCGGGCGCCTTCGGCGCCCCATT
>JAPLWZ010000099.1 GCA_026396335.1 Microcaldota archaeon
CTTCACCGAATTCTCAAATGCAACAGCAATAGTGCGCGGCGTGCAAGAAAGCATGCGGCTCATGCAGACCTGCAATGAGGAAATGCCAGTCGGCATACAGATATTCGGAGCTGATGAGAAAATAATGGCTGGCGCATGCAAGTCTATAAGCGGGCGCGTAACTTCAGGCGAGCTGTTCGCATCCTGCATAGACATCAATTTCGGCTGCCCGGCAGGCTCGGTGATACGCGCAGGCGCAGGCTCGGCACTCCTGAAAAAGCCCGAGAAAATGGCTGCAATAATGGAAGCGTGCTGCAAGGCAAGCGACCTTCCAATCACGGCGAAAATACGCGCAGGATGGTCAAATGACAAGGGCGTGGAAATTGCAAAACTCCTCGAGGGCGCAGGAGCAGCAGGCATAACGGTTCATTGGAGAACAGCGACTGAGGGAAGAAAGAGAAGCAACGGCTGGGAAGTTGTAGGCGTTGTAAAGCGCGCATTGGAAATACCAGTAATTGGAAATGGCGGCGCAAATACGCCCGAGCGCGCAGTGCAGTTCCTGAAGGAGACAGAATGCGACGCAGTGATGATTTCTTCAGCCGCGCTTGGCAACCCCGGAATATTTGAAAGAAGCAATGCACTGCTTGAGGGAAAGAAAATGCAGCCTGAAACTTGGGAAGAAAAATTAGGGGAGTTCCAGGAATATGCTGCATTGGCGGAAAAAATGTTTGTTCTTGCGCCAAAGCCCCTGCGCGCGCATGCGATTGAGTTCCTCACGGGCCAGCCCGGGGTTAAAATAGCGAGGAAAAAACTGAACAGCGCGAAAACTGTTGAGGAAATAGTGAAGATAATGGAGGAATTTGTCCCATCTACTCCAGTTCCTCAGACATAAAAACGTAATTCGCCTTCTCAAATTTCTCATAAATTATTTTCCGGTCAACCGCGTTGAAGGGCTCATCTATGACCTTTTCCAGACCAGTGTACATGCCGTACCAGCCGGCTGGCACGAGAAGAATGGAAATTATTTTGTAAATTATATTCGACTCAAGCAACCAGAAAACCGCGAACACATCAGACAGGAGCACTGCCGCGCCAATGAGAATATAGACGTAGCCGCGCTGCTTTGTCTTCCGGATTATGTCTTCCTCTTCCTTCATCATGAATGCGAAATGCTCGCGCAGGCGTTTCTTTATGAGCGCCTCTTCCTTGACATCCCGGTCGGTTGAAGGCACGGTGAAGTGCACCTCGAATCGCCCCTTTTTGTTTTCCATGTACCTGCGCTGTATTTCCTTCAAGAAGTCCTCGGACAATTCGCGCTCAGGGTAGGGGCGCGGGTCA
This sequence comes from Microcaldota archaeon, assembly GCA_026396335.1. Taxonomy (GTDB): domain Archaea; phylum Micrarchaeota; class Micrarchaeia; order Anstonellales; family Anstonellaceae; genus UBA10161. Next base: position 1,318 of record JAPLWZ010000099.1, read on the forward strand.
AAGTCCGAGAATATATCGTCGTAAGTGTCAAGCGTGATTGTGATTTCACGCAGCTCTTCCGGCTCCTTGATTTCGCCCATAGTGCCCCTTACTTCTGCAATCAATTTAAACCTCATGCCCGTTCTTTCAATATGAACTTCCAGCTGTTCGTATTGAAGCAGGTGACTGAGGAATCAGAAGAGGTGCGCACCTTCAAGTTTACAAAGAAAGACGGCAGCGTGCCTGTTTACAAGCCAGGGCACTTTTTCCTGCTGCGCCTGCCTGGCGAGGATGGAAAACCCCAACAGCGCTCGTACTCAGTGGCATCGCACCCTGACGAAGACGCACTCGCGTTCTGCATAAAGCTCAAAGGCTCATTCACGCACATGCTTTGGAAATTGAAAAGCGGCGACACGGTTGAAATTGACGGGCCCTACGGAATATTCCTGCTTAATCCATCAGACACGGAGCGCATATTTGTCGGCGGAGGAGTGGGCATATCCGCGCTTCGCTCGATGATAATCCAAACAGTGAAGTATGACAACAAGCGCGCGTGGCTCTTCCACTCGGCGCGGCAGTTTGACGGGCTAACCTACTTCCCGGAAATGAAAAAACTTGCGGCAGAAAACCCGCACTTCAAGTTCAACTCCTGCGTGACAGGCGAGGAAAAGCCGGCTGGCTGGAACGGCTATTGCGAGAGAATCAGTGTGCCCTTGCTCAAGCAGGTGCTGGGCACATTGAGCGACAAAACATTCTACCTGTGCGGCTCAAAGGAAATGTGCGGCGGGCTTGCAACCGCGCTACAGGCTTCCGGCGTTCCGAAAGAGCACATAAAGAAGGACGAGTGGGGCTAGAACATACTTATTTTGGCCTGGCATAGAGCCATGCGCCGCCATCAACTGGGCCAACATAACTTTGCGCCACATCAATTATGAACTTTTCTCCTCCGCTATTTGTATACTCGACCCACGCGTGCCCGCCTATTTCAGTAGAATTGCGCGACACTCTTGCAAACCCAGAAATGAATCCGTCTTCCTTGAACATGTCAAGCAGCGCACCAGTGACAAGCGCCTGGTGTTTGCAGACTCCGACGCCATTCTGAAGGTATACGTCGATCGCTACTTTCTGCCCAGCATAAAATGCATCCAATTGGCCGGCTTTTTCTAGGTCATATTTCATATATTTCTGGACAGTAGTGTAAACCGAATTCAGTATCTTTCCCTTGTCCACCTGCCCATTCACAGTGCAGTTGCCAAGGGCTTCCTTGTAGAGCTTGTTGAGCATGCCGTATTTTTTGTCAATCACCAGGAAAGGCGCATCCTTTGATGC
>JAPLWZ010000058.1 GCA_026396335.1 Microcaldota archaeon
GCACTCCCCTACTTTGAACACCGTAATAATGGTGGAGAAGGCGCTCAAGGATGCAAAGGACAGCGTGGTGAGCGTGGCAGAGCTCAAGCGTGCTCTACCAAAGCAGGTGAACCACTATACCTTGAAGGCAATCCTCTACTATTTGGAGGAGAGCAACAAGATAGCGGTCAGTCTGAGAGGCATAACCTGGATACACAACACAAATGCCAATCTCCGGCGCTCAATCGCACGGGGAATGGAGTTATGAAAACTGTAAGAGTGATACTGTCTACTGAAGCTGAAATAGAGTACAATCTTCTTGTGGAACAATCAGAGCACTCCAAGGTGGCGCGCTCAATATTGAATGCAGTAGAAAACAAGAAGCGGCTCATCAGGGCAAATCCGCAGTATGGGGAGCCAATCCCAAAAAAGCAGATTCCTGCTGATTATATTGCCAAGTACGGCGTGAACAACCTGTTCTGGGTCGGCCTGCCTGATTATTGGAGAATGATTTACACACTCACTGCCAATGGAGAGGTGGAAATAATCGCATTTGTGCTGGATATTATTGACCATAAAAAATACAACAAGAAGTTCGGTTACCGTTGAATGCCCGTTTTCGCGTTCGCCATTCGCTCGTCTGCAAATCTGCTTTATAAACACTTCTATCCATCATCTAGCACATGAAGAATACTATACTTGCTATACCCCAGCACAACAAGGTTTACGTGATCAAGAAGCGCGCGCTTACTGAGATGAAAATAGGCTCCGGGCGCGGGCAGGCAAAGCTATGGGATAGCTTCAAAAGGTGCACTGAGGGTGTGAATTCAACGCATGATATTGCCGCTGCTGAAAATAAAATCAAAAAGATACTGAGTTTTGACACTCCATCATACGAAATAGCCTGCAAGGACATTACTTTTCTTAGCAAGGTTGGCATGACATCCATTCCTGAAGGAAAAAAGAATGATTGGAATTCGATTGTCCGGTTGATGGGCACTTTTCTTAGAAAAATGGGCTACCTGCGCAATATCAATACGCACCAGGAAGAGAGGCTCATTGGAAGCACTGTCGATAATGCCTATGCGAAACGGCCATTCAGGCCAATTGGAATTGTGAATTTGGAGCTGAAACTTCACCCTGAAAGTGCGCGCCACGGATTAATTGCTGTTAAGGATGCCCGAGATATCCAGGTTTGCGGAATGGCTTTTACGCGAATGTATGGATTGGGAACTCATTGAAGAGTGCGTTATAACTGATTTTAAGAAGAGCGAGGATTTCCCGAACAGAAGGGATTAATTATCTGCGCGAGTTTTGTATGCATGCCAGTGCTCGACATAGTGCTTCTCGTCGTATTCACACTCGTTCTTGCCAAATCCGCGCAGATTGTGGTGGAGCACGCAGATAAGCTGTCGAAGTTTTTCGGCATTAGCACGCTTGCCATTGGAATGCTGCTCATTTCTTCCATCACCACTCTTCCAGAACTTTCAGTTTCGATTATTTCATCCGCTGCAAAACAGGGAGATATTGCGGCTGGCAATGCCGTGGGCTCAGTCATCTGCAATATGCTGTTCATACTCGGGCTTGGCGCTTTCCTTTATGGGTTTAAGGTGGAAAAAAACGAGAAGAATGACGCCGTACTCCTTGCAGTTACTGTTGCCATCATCTGTGCGTATGTGCTTGTGAGGACGCTTGTCATCGGCGGTGCGATTGGCTTTTGGGAAGGCGCTATACTGCTCCTTATCTGGGCGTGGAATGCGCTGCGGCTGATGACAAGAAGAAAGGTAGAGGAGCGGAGGGAGAGGGGCGCGATTATTGAGAAGAGTGAGGGGCTGAAGTCGTTCCTTGTTTTTGTCGCAGGTGTTGCAGTTGTGCTTGTGAGTGCCGCAGTTGTTGTTGATTCTGCTGTGCACGTGGCAGATGATTTCGGGCTGGCAAAGGGATTCATTGGCGCTACTATTATTGCGATTGGCACATCGCTTCCTGAGCTGTCAATTATTCTTCAAGCTATTAGGATGAAGAAATATGGCATTGCTGTTGGGAATGCGGTCGGCGCGAATATGGCGGACATGACCCTCGTGCTTGGCGTTGCTGTTATTATGAACCCGATTTCCGCTGCCGGCGGCGTGCTTGTGACTGCATTTGTTTTCGGGATAATTACGAATGCCGCGTTCTTGTATTTTGTTTTGACTAAAGGGAAATTTGGCAAGAGGGAGGGCGCGATACTGCTTTTGCTGTATGCAATTTACCTGGTTTCAATTTTCTATTTGCAGGCTGCGAAATAGGCGCTTTGTTATTTTCATTTTGCCAGGTTACTTCCTGTTCGACAGAACTATCTTTGCGTCTTCCTTCAGGCGCGAGATTTCCTTTTCGTTCAGCCTCAGCCTGCGGAGCTGCTCTTCCGGCGCGGCGAGAAGTTCCTTTACTGTTATGATTCCCGCGTCATGAAGGGACATGAATGTGCGCCTGTCAAGGTGCGGGAGAAGTGTGGTCGGGTAGATTTTGTTTTCCTCTATGCGAACCTGTATGCTTTCGTCCTGAGGGAAGCTCCAGCCGAGCAACTTCAAGCCAACGCAGTCGCCGTATGCGATTACGTCGCCTGAGAATTTTGTGTTTGTCGCGAGCCACGCTGTTTTTATGTCGCTGTTCCTGTCGCGCACATCCAGGAAGCGAGCCCATGAGTAAAGCGCGGACTGTATGTGGCACTCATAATGGATGGAGTTGTGGAACTTGCATTCTATGATGCACTTTGTGGGCGCATGCCCCTCGTACTCGCCGCGCGATGCCACTACGTCAATTTCGTGCTGCACGCATTTCCCGTTTACAAATTGGCGCAGCTTTGTTTCGTAGCCCCTGCCTTTGAGAAGCGCGCCTATGAATGTTTCAAATGGGTAGCCGTCGGGCCCGAGTTTCAGAAGCGCGTTTCTTAGCCCGAAGCGCGCTGCTGCGCCTGGCCGCATTTCAGAAAGCGCCGCGTATGCCATGCTGTAAATTTCGCTTGTCGCCATGTTGTTTTTGATGCGCGAGGCGAGCGAATCGATTATTTCGTCCACCATCTGCCCGGATGCGCCAGAGCGGCGGAGCGCGTGGCGTATCTTGTTGTAATCAAGCGGCTCGGTTGTGCCGTCCGCCTTTTTCACGAATATTTGCTGTGCCATAGTTTGCCCCTGATCATGCGCTTCTCTTCCGCTGTATTTCAAATAGCGAGATTATTTCTTTTGTGGTTGTTGCCTCATTTGGCCCCTTGTCGTCGCGCAGCGACATCATTCGGGGGAAGCGGAGCGCGTAGCCTGTTTCTCCAACGAGCCCGCAGGTGTGCATGGGCGAGAGGGTGATTTCGTCTGCCGCAACCGTTATCACGTACTTTGGCTTTACCCAAAAGTCAGGTGTGAGTTTGCTTACCACGCCTTTTGGCTTTTTTTTCATTTTTATTTTGTCAAGCATGGATTCAAAGGTGCGCATTTCGTCCTCGGAAAAGCCGCTGCCTATTTTCGCTATTGATTCGAGTTCGTTTGTTTCGTCGTTCAGCACCGCAGTGAGCAGCCCGCCGAATTCGAACTCCTGGCGCGCGCCCTTGCCCAAATAGTAGCCGATTATTACTGCGTCAATGGTGTCTGCCATTGCGCCGTAGGATTTTTTCAGTTTTATCCATGCGAATTTTCGTGCGCCTGCCACGTAGGGCTGCGTCAAGTCCTTTGCAATTATCCCTTCGAGACCTGCCGCAATTGATTGCTGGAAGAATTCCTCGAGTTTGTTTGGCGAGTCCGTGATTATTTGCACGGAGGGGAGGAGAACGGGATTATTGACTGTCATTTTCTCGAGTGTTTTTCTGCGAGATGAATAGGGAAGGAGCGTCAAATCCTTGCCGTCAAGAAACATTATGTCGAATACGAACAGGCGCAGCGGGAAATCTGCGGACATTTTTTCTATCCCGTATTTTCTCTTGCGTTGTATTGTTTCCTGGAAGGAATAGTATTTCTTTTCTTTAACGTTGTATGCAAGCGCTTCGCCTTCGAATATTGCGGACTTTGCTTTCAGTGCGGCTGCTGCTTCCGTGATTTCCGGGAACATGTGGGTCATTTTCTCGAGCTTGCGCGAGTAGATTTCCACTTTGCCGCCTTCGAGATGAATCTGCATGCGGAGGCCGTCATACTTTGCCTCCACTGCGCATTTTCCGCCGAGCTTTTCCACTATTTGCGCTGCGTCAGGCAGGCGCTCTGCGAGTGCGGGGCGGATTGGCTTGAAGGGCTGTGTTGAGAAGTGCGACAGGTCTTTGCCTGCAATGTAATGCTCTGCCACTGTGCCCAAGTCCGAGCAGAGGTTGAATGCGCGCTCGAGTATGAGCTTGTCTTTTTTGTCGCCGTGCTTTGTCATGGAGAGTGCGTCTATTATTGAGGGGTCGCCCACGCCCAGGCGCAATTTTCCGAGGCAGAATCGGACCAGGTATTTTGCCTCGAGGGGAGTGGCACCGTTAAGGAGTTCGGAAAGAAGAGAGATTTTAGAGTCCTGGGAGCCGCTGCCAGACATGCGGGAAATCTTGAGGAATGTTGCGTAGACCCTGAGAAGCTCGTTTGGAGAGGAGGAGAGGGAAGTTTGCTGCCTTTTCGAAAGGAAAAATTCCGCGGTGCTGCCCAAGTCGCCGGACCTTTTGTAGTCTGCTGCCACTTGTGCATCCACCCTGCCAGATACCTGCGAGATTGCCCGGATTGCCAGCTTTTCCCCTATGCCGACGTCCAGCCCTTCGTATGCTGGCGCGATGTTCCCTTCTATAATATAGATAAGGGGTTTTGCCTCCTCTTGATTGCATTTTCCAAGAAGCTCTGCCACTATGGCAGACATTGCCAGCCGCGAGGCTTCCGCCTCTATTTTTGCGAAATATTCCGCTGCTTCGGAAAAGAGCATAAGGAGAGAAATGGAAAGCAATTATTTAAAGGTCAGCATGGATTACCCCCTATGGAGGCATCTACTATGGCATCATCTAAAGCACAAGCATCCGTAGAACTCATGGCTATATTGGGTATTTCCCTCATCGTAATACTCGCTTTTTCCGTTCTTTCTTCAGACTTTTTGTCGGACATCAATGTGAACAAGAACTATGCTGACGCGCATGATGCCGTGCAGCAGATTGTGAATGCCGCAGACAACGTTTACGCACAGGGAGAAGGCGCGTCGATTTCAGTCTGGGTGAAGATACCGTCGAATGCGAACTTGACCTCCACCCTGTCGTATATAGGCAGGCCATCAGATGCGCCAGCTGGCACGCCTTCAAACTCAGTAAACCTGAGAGTCGGAGAAACCGATGTGCGGGCGATTGCAAAGGAAACTGTTGTCGGCTCGTTCCCGCAGGTGCCGGGCGTTTACCAGATTCGCATCGTGTCAAAGGGCAATTATGTAGCAATAGGAAATCACTTTTTAGATGTGGACAAGAGTTCCATTTACGAGAGCATGGCGCCAGACGAGGTTAGAAGCGAAACGATAACGCTCACTGCCGTCGGAAACGAAACCATGCACGTTGTGATACTGCCGGACTGGGGGCACGCGAGCAGCGTTACGCTGGATCCGTCCTCGCTAACTGAGTTCGATATAGCTCCAGGAAATCCGCAAGCAGTGGTTGTCACTATCAGCGCCCTCACAAATTCCGGCGGGCTTTACAACGGGCAACTTGTGATAACCTCAGTTACGCAGTACGGTGTTGAGGGAGCAATCAGTGTTAACGAAACGTTCGCAATACCAATCACCGCGGACGTTCAGAACAACAACGGCAACTCGCTGCAAGTTGGCATGTCATCGCTTCTTGCGGGCCAGGCTGGACAGCCGTACAATTTTGTGCTTACTGCAAGCGGAGGAACTGAACCCTATACCTGGGAAGCCACCGGACTGCCTTCGGGACTCTCGCTTGAAACCAGCGGAGATATTGTAAAACAGCAAGGAACAGGCCAGCCTGGGACTACCACGCAAGGAACAAGCCAGTCTGGAACTACTAAACCAGGGGATCCGGTTCCGATTGGAGTCGGCGTGAAGGGCGCCACTGTGAGCATTGTCGGAACTCCGGATACGCCGGGCACTTACATCGTTACACTCACAGTTACTGATGGAGCTGGTTTGAAGGCAACGAAAAGGATTTCGCTCATTGTTGCGGCGGAGATCGTGAGCAGTTGTGCGTCAAGCGGGCAGGAATGCACCGTCCTTGAATGCTGCCCTGGCTGCAGCTGCCAAACGACGTGTGACGTGATGCGGTGCGCGGCTTTCGACTTGTCCTCTTGCGGAGACGGAATAATACAAGGATCCGAAGAGTGCGACGACGGCAACTGTGACAATAACGACGCATGCAGCAACATTTGCACTCTGAATCCTCTTGAAATAACCACAACATCGTTGCCAGATGGAACTGAAGGGGTGAAATACAGCGCCACGCTTGAAGCGACCGGCGGAACGCCCCCCTACACGTGGGATGTTGTCGGATTGCCGCCTGACCTTAAGTATGACTCGAATACTGGCGGGATAAGCCAAACGCCCAAAGCCGGCACTTCCGGAAGCAGCCCGTACAGCATTGACATAACAGTTACAGATACAGTTGCAGCCACGGCAACCGCTACGCTGGGGCTGAAAATAACTGGCGGTGCAACTCCGCTTGCAATAACCACATCAAGCCCCCTGCAGGATGGCGAATGCAATGCGGCATACACATCGCTCATACTCACTGCGACCGGTGGCACCGAACCTTACACATGGACAGTAAGCAACCTGCCACACGGCTTGCATTTTGATGGAACCCAAACAATAGAAGGAACGCCAGATGAATCAGGCGGGCCGTGCAGCATCTGCGTACAGCTGGATGATTCTGCAGCTGGGCACACATATGCAGAGTTATCGCTCTCCATTACAGGAGGGATGATGGCGTGTGGCATGTGGTCGTGCCACGAAATTGTATGTAACTGAAAAGTGGCATGAGATGACTGCAGATTGAATGAGAACTGCGAGGAAACGCTATGTCGGGAAAGCGCGCGCAAATTGCACCGGAAGCAGTGCTCATAGCTGCAGTGATGATGTTTCTTCTGCTTGCCATGTTCATTGTGAGCGTGCATTTGTCGAGCCAGTGGGATGTTGAGAAACAGAGGCTACAGGCGTCCTCAGCCGGAAATTCGCTTGCGCGCGCGATAAATTCCATAGCGGCCGGAGGCAATGGCGCGTCTGTCTACTATTTCAATTCTGTAGGCCCGGATGTTGCGAATATGAGCATTTACCAGGGCAGGTCGTTGAGGGTTTACTACAAGGAAGGCGGGTACGAAACTGTGGCGCTGGTGACGAGCAACACTGGCTCAGACGCCGCGACAATACCGCTGAATTCGGAGCTTTGGATTACCGATACTGAAGGCTTCGTGTACATAGCAGGTGTTTTGATTTGAAGAAGGGGCAGATGTTTTCAACCGAACTGGTGCTTGCCTCAGCCATATTCATAGCGGGCATTGTGATTTTCGTTTCCATTTGGAATTCCATGCTTACGTCATATCTTGAAGAGCAGCAAAGCAGGGAGATGCAGGTGTCGCTCATCGGAATTTCAGATATGCTGGTGCTTTCCCCTGGCACGCCTGCGAACTGGGAGGTTGGCACGCTTTCTGATGCGAGCGCTTTCGGGCTGGCAAGCTCGCCCAATATTATTTCAACTGCAAAGGCACAGGCGCTGCAGGACCTGCAGGGAGATTACCAGAAAGTCAAGGAGAACATGGGCGCGGGCAGATTCGATGTTTTCATGTCAATCAACAGCTCCACCAATACACTTTACACATTCGGGCTTATGGGCGATGCAAACGAAAGCACGGTGGAAATATTGCACTCATCGCGGCTCGCGCTCCTGGACGGGGAGGCAGTAACTATAAACGTGCAAACCTGGAGAACAAAGGGGAGAATCGAGCATGGTTAAGAAAAATAGCCGCATTGGAAAAAGAAGAGGCGTTTTCCTTACTGTCGACATGGCAGTGTCGCTCATGCTCATGTTCACAGTAATCACTGTTGCAGCATATTATTTCATACAGCCTTCTTCGAATGCATTTTCAAACCAGGTGGTGCGGGATTACATGCGCGACACAGTGAGCGTGATTTCTGCAAGCGGCGGATTCGGCGCTCCGCTCCAGTCCACGGAAACGCCAGATACTACTAACATGCGCAGCATCCTTCGCGCCAACCCGCTTTCAGTCTGCCTGGAAATATCTACGTATGGAACAGTGATTAGCGATCAGATGAGGGGCTACTGGAAACTGGATAATGCCGGCGTTGCAGTCCCAGATTACTCGGGCAACGCGCTCACAGGCGTTGTGATTGGCGCGCAGCAGACAGATGAGAACGGAAAGACCGGGCTGTCTTATGCGTTTGAAGGGGAAACCAGCATGATAAACATAAGCGGCAGCGATGAGCTCAACCCGTACAATGACAGCTTCTCAATATCCACGTGGATAAAAACTTACACGGGCGGGGGAATCGGATTTGGAAGCAGGGGCATGATATTTGCTAAGCCGCTAAACCCGGATGCAGGCTACGCGCTTGAGGCGGATGCATCGACCGGCTTTGTTTATGCCTGCTATTATACCGCGATCGGAGGCGGAGACTGCAATGACGGCGGGGCGGAAGTCGTGTCAAAGGACCTGCGCGACAGCGGCTGGAACCACATAGTTGCGGTGTTTAACAGGTACGATGGCACTGTCAAAATGTATGTGAATGCGCAAGAGCAGGTGGCAGTCAACAGCAATTTTGCAGGAGTTGCGCCTTTAGCCAGCGAATCGCCCGCGAGCATTGGCGGAATTTATGATGGCGTAATTAAGAATGGATTTTCCGGAAGCATAGACGAGGTGCGCTTCTACAAGAAGGCGCTTTCACAAAACGAAATAAATGAATTGTACGCGAACAGCGCGAACCTATTGTATAACGTGAATGAGGCAGACTGCCCGTATGGCGGGGGGGACATTCAGAGCATGACTGTGCCTTTCACATACGCAGACAGCAGTGGAGCAACCCAGAACGGCGTTGCAGTGGTGAAAGGCTGGCTGAAGAAAACAAATTAGCGGGTTGGAATGATGAAACAAAAAAAATTCACTGAACGGCACAGGGGCTACACATTCACCATTTCGGTCATTTTCATAGCGGCAGTGATAATTGCGGCTGCAAGCTATGCGCGCGAGTGGAGAAGGGCGCAGGATGCGACATTTGCCGCGAATTTGCCTGGCGCGGATGCGCTTAGGATTGCACCCTCGGTTGCAAGCGGCTATGCCTCGCTGCTCGGGGTTTCCGGAAATATTGCGAAGAATGCCACGCACACTTCAATCACAGTGACCGGCTCATTCCCGTTCAAGGAGGAAGGGGGGGCGCTAAGCAACCTGCATGCGTACGCGATGAGTTTGGCTGATTCCGGAAGGAATCATCTTCCATACGAAATTGTGCTGCAGGCAGGGGATAGGAGTACAAACGGGACCGTGCTTCTGCTTCCAGAC
>JAPLWZ010000003.1 GCA_026396335.1 Microcaldota archaeon
CTACGGCGCCTATCTTTACACAAGCGATTACAATTCCATATCGAACTCCAGTTTCAATTCCAACAACATCGGGCTCAGCATGCAATTCTCATCCTACAACAATATTTCCCGTTCCACCGCCATGTCTACCGGCAGCGATGGCATTTACATGGACACCAGCGCTTCCAACCGCATCACGGACACAACCGTCACTTCCAGCGCAGGCATCGGCATCAGTATTCTTTTCAGCGGATCCAACGTTCTTGCCAATGTCACTGCCACCTCGGATGGAGATTCGCTCTATATGTGGGGCAGCGCATCCAATGCGATTTCCAATTCCACGTTCACATCCGCAAACGGCTATGGCATCGATCTCAGCGGAAGCGCCTCAAACAGTTTCATAAACGTTTCAAACAATCGCAATTACACCGACCCGAACCAGAAATTCTATTCGGACGCAGCGCAGGATGTGACCTCATCCTACCTGAACACGGGCTACTGGCCGCTTTTGAATTCCCGCGGCGCAGATGCCACGGACATCAGCAAGACTGCGTATTACAACGGAACGGCAGGCGGAAAGAGCTGGAATGCAGGGCTTTCGGACTGGGTGAGCGCCCCGAACAACCGTTACTGGTACAACAACCAGACGAATTATACATTCGGCTGCGGGGCAATTCTTGAAAGCGGCAGCACCTACCAGTTGGACCGCAACCTTACTGAAGCATCCAGCTCCAACTGTTTTGACCTAAACAGCCTGACTAACGTCACCTTTGATTGCAATGGGCATAAGATAACCGGGCCGACTGGGAGTGGCACTGCTGCATTCAGCCTGTTGCTCACCAACTATGCCACGATAAAGAACTGTGTGATAGATGGATTTGACACGGGAATAGACGCAAGGGGGCAGGCTCCAGGCTTTATCTGCCACCATTTCTGCGAATGGCAAGATGGGATTTATTACAACGGCCACAATTTCACAAACAACACAATATCTGCCGGCAACGCCGGAGTTTACCAATCATATATCAACTCATCCAGCATCTCAGACTCCCGCATCAGCTCGGCATCAAATGTCGCAGTGGATCTTGAAAGCGTTGCCTATAGCACCATCACCAACTCAAATATCGCATCCGCAAACGGCGTTGGCATCTTTATCGTGGGCAATGGCATTGACACAGGCGCCAACACAATCAGCAATTCAAATGTCACCTCTGTAAATGGCCACGGCATCTATCTGAGCGCCAGCACATACAATACAATCAGCAATGTCAACTCCACCGCAAGCGGCGCTAATGCAAACGGAATATACATTGCCTCATCAAGCAGCAACACAATCAGCAATGCGTATGCATACTCGCAGGACAGGGTGGGCATATGGATAGATGGAAGCAACTACAATTCAATTGACAGGTCAACCGGAATTGGCATAGGCACTGACGAACACGGCATAATCATACTTTCCGTCTCATCCTACAACAACATCACCAACTCGAACGGCACGGCGACAAACGGCAACGGCATTTGGGTTGATAATGGGGACCGCAACCAGATAATCAACTGCATAGGCACATCGACTGGCGGCAGGGGGCTGATGCTGAGCAGCGCAAGCAACAACATAATCGCCAACTCCACAGGCACCTCAACATCAAGCTATGGCGCCTATCTCACCGCAAGCTCAATCAACAGCATAATCAATTCCACCATCCGCTCAACCAATACCAACGCGTTTTACATAACTGGCGGATCAGACCAGAACACATTCTACTGGAACAGCTTCGTCGCGCCAAACGGCCTTTACATCAGCGATGATTCGGGCGGAACAAACTTCTTCAACACAACGATTGGCGGGCATGCAGAAGGCAACATCTACCCGAATATTTCAAGTTCCAACTTCACAGGCAATGTTTCCTCTTCATACGGCGCCAGTTGGTGGGTTGGCACTGCTGGAAACGCATACCCCTACAGCATTACAGCATCGGGGGGCAAAATCACATCTGGCGTTGTGGACTATGGGCCGCTTTTCTATACGTTTGTTCCAACGCCAATCCCGCCGCCGGCGCCAGGCACAAACAACGGCGGCGGAGAAGTTTACATCCCGCCCGCAGAGCAGCCGGCAACACCGGCAGTTGAGCCGCAGCCTTCAGAACAAAATGTAACTCCGCCAGCACAGCCGCAGCTGCATACATTTGAGTCTGCAACAAAAGCAATAGCAGACGCAGAGGCAGCGCTCAATGAAGCCGTAAAAGAAGGCAGGGACATTTCACAATCAGTATGGGCGCTTTCAGCCGCAAGGGACGCACTTGCAAAGGGGGACTATGCAGAAGCAGAGCGCCTTGCTGCACTTGCAGTGAGCCAGATCGGGGAAAAGGGCAGCAGCGCACCATCAGGGCAGATAGGCGAACCGGGAATCCCGCAGATTGTGGAACAGAACGGCTTGCCTCTCGCAACAATTGTAATAATTGGCGGCGCAGTGGCGCTGCTTGGCGCAGGAATTTTCGCCTACATGACATGGGGCAGGAAGAATTAGAAAAATCGCGCGTCACCAGCCCCTGTTTTTTAATTGTTCTCTCAGATATTTTGCCATCAAGTTGAGGTGTTATTATGTCCAAAATGCATTTGCTTACCCCAGGCCCAGTCGCTCTCGCAGACCCTATCCGCGAGGCGCAGGCACAGGATATGATTTACCACAGGGGGCCTGAGATAAAGGCGCTCATTTCCGACATTGTTCCGCGCCTGAAGAAGGACTTCAACGCAGCGCACGTATTCATTGTGCCCGGTTCTGGCACTGCTGGAATTGAAATGGGCTGGGCTTGCCTCACAAAGCCTGGCGACAAGTCGCTTGTGCTTGCGAACGGAACTTTTGGCGACAAATTAGTATCCTGTGCAAAAGTTTACACGCAAGTCACATCCGCAACCGTTCCGCTCGGGAAAGGCTGGTCTCTTGAGCGGGCAAAGCCGCACATAGACAGCGCGGTTGCGGCAGGCGCGACAATATTCGGCATGGTTTACAATGAAACCTCAACAGGCGTGCTGAATGATGTGAGGAGCATCTGCCAATATGCCAAAGGGAAGGGCATGATTACACTAATCGACGCAGTATCTGCATGGGGCGCCGCGCCTCTTGACATAAATGACTTTAGAATCGATTTCACTGCGACTGGCTCGCAAAAGGCAATGGGTGCAGCCCCCGGCATTGCAATTGTCGCATTCACGGATGAAATGATGAAGCGCGCCGAGAGCATACCTGCGCGCACGTTTTATCTGGACATGAAGAAATTCAAGAAAGACATGGACGGCTGGCAAACACCAACCACTCCGCCTTGCTCCATTCTCTTTTCAGTAAAAGCGGCAATGGATTACATTGATGCAAAGGGCGGCTGGGATGCGCACAGGAAAATGCATCAAACAGCTGCTGCAAAATCCCGTGCGTTCGTAAAGAGCATTGGCTATCCGCTTTTCGCAGAGGAGGGTTTTTACTCGCCGACAATTACAGGCTTCATACTCGAGGATGCTGACGGCATACGCAAAAGGCTCCGCGAGGAGCACCAGCTTGTGACAGCGAGGGACTTCGGCGACTTGAAAGGGAAATTTTTCAGGATTTGCCACATCGGCAATTTCACTGACGCAGATTTGGATTATGCTTTTGCTGCTATAAGGAAAGTTTTGGGAAAGTAAGGTGATTTTGATGAACATTGTAATCGCAGACAAGATGGAGCCGGAAGTGGTTGCTGAAATAAAGAAACTCGGCAACTGCACTGTTACGCCTGCAGCGGCAGACCTTCCCGCAGCGCTTGCAAACGCGGATGCGCTCATTGTCCGCTCTGCCACAAAAGTCACAGCGGAACTCCTCACGCACGCGTCGAAACTGAAGATAGTTGCGCGCGCGGGGGTGGGAACAGACAACATTGACAAGCCAGCCTGCGAGAAGCGCAAAATAAAAGTGATCAACACGCCTGCCGCATCCACGAACGCGGTTGCGGAACTCGCGCTTGGCATGATGTTCGCGGCTGCGAGAAGGATTCCAAAAGCGGACGCGGGAATGAAAGCGAAGAAGTGGCTCAAGAAGGAGCTGACTGGCACTGAAATACAGGGAAAGACGCTCGGTGTGATTGGGCTTGGGAGAATCGGCACCTCGCTTGCGCTCAAGGCGCACTCTATTGGCATGAATATTCTCTACTATGACCCGCACGCGCAAAGCGCGCCTGCTGTCGGCAAGGGAGTGTCGCTGGACGAGCTTATGGCAAGCGCGGATTACATCAGCCTGCATGTTCCGGCAACGCCAGAGACAACCGGCATGATCAATGCAGCGGCTATTTCCAAGATGAAAAAGACTGCGGTGATAGTAAACACGGCGCGCGGCGCGCTGATTGATGAAGAGGCGCTCTATTCCGCGCTCAAAGAGGGAAGAATGGGCTGCGCGTGCCTGGATGTTTACCCTTCAGAGCCGTACTCGGGCAAGCTTTGCGAACTTGAAAATGTTGTGCTCACGCCGCACATAGCTGGCAGCACTGCTGAGGCGCAGATGCGAATCGGGCTTGAGCTCATTGAGAAGCTGAAAGCCGAGCTCAAGTAAAGGCATAGAGGCAGCAATATTATGCTTTACTGCAAAACATGGCTTGGAGATTGATACAGATGCTTTCCTTGAAACTCATACGCGAAAATCCATCTATACTGGAGGATGCGCTCAAAAGCAGGCAGGCGCCAATGGAGCCAGTTGAAAAACTCATGGCACTTGACAAAAAGTGGCGCGCACTCAAGCTTGAGGCAGACAAATTGAAGGCTGAGAGGAATGCAGAATCGATGAAAATAGCGGAAGCGAAAAAGAAAGGCAACGACGCAGCGCCCATACTTGAACTCACCCGCAAGCTCGCAGGCAAAATCACGCAGGTCGATGCTGATGCTGACGGTTTGGAGTCGCAGATGAATGCGATTCTCCTTAATGTGCCCAATCTGCCTGACAAGACAGTTCCGCAGGGAAAAAGCGAAGCAGACAACCCGGAAGTGCGGAAGTGGGGCGAACCAAAAAAAGGCAGCAAGGACTCAAAGCCTCATTATGAAATGGCTGAGAAGCGGCTGATTGACTTTGAGAGGGGCTCGAAACTCTCGGGCCACAGATTTGTATTCCTCAAGGGGCTTGCAGCGCGCCTTGAACTCGCACTCATACACTATATGATGAGCCTGCACTCGGCAAACGGCTACACGGAAATAATCCCGCCTTACCTTGTGAGCAGCAAGACAATGACAGGCACCGGGCAGCTGCCGAAATTCGCAGAGGAGCTTTACAAGATTGAGAATGAGGATCTTTGGCTCATACCTACAGCAGAAGTGCCGGTCACCAACCTGTTCGCAGGCGAAATAATGGAAGAGGCGTCGCTTCCAATGCGCTTTGCCGCCTACTCCATGTGCTTCAGGCGCGAGGCTGGCTCATACCAAAAGGACATAAAGGGAATAATGAGGCAGCACCAATTCAACAAGGTGGAGCTCGTGCACTTTTCGCTGCCTGAGAATTCATCTGATGAACTCCAACGGATAACAAAAGAGGCAGAGCTTGTGCTGCAGAAGCTCGAGATGCCCTACCGGGTGATTGAACTCTGTACCGCTGACCTAGGGTTCGCATCAGCGAAGACATATGACATTGAAGTTTGGCTGCCCTCGCAGGACAAGTACCGTGAAATATCCTCGTGCAGCAACTGCACAGACTTCCAGGCGCGCCGCGCGAACATACGCTTCAGAAGGGACAACAAGATGGAATTCGTGCACACGCTGAACGGCTCAGGCATTGCGATTGGCAGGACAATGATTGCGATAATGGAAAACTATCAGGATGAAGACGGCTTTGCCGTTCCGAAAGTGCTGCGCGATTACATGAGATGCGACAGGGTGGACTTTTGAAAAAATCCGTTGAAAAAAAAAGTGAGCGGTAAGGGCAATGGCTGGCTCTCAGTCTGCCCCAACTGCGGCTACAAGCCGAAAAGCGCGCACGTTGAGAAGCATTTCCCTAGCAGAATTCTTTGCCCGATTTGCGACTACAACGGGCCGACAGTAGATGTGCGCGCGGAAGACTACAATCACAAGAACTTTGAAACGCAGAAAATCCCCCTGCCAGGAGAGGGAAAGATGGTGCTGCCGGAAATAATCCTCATGCTCATCCTTTCTGCGATTGCCGTGTTAATACTCTGGAAAGTGCTGCGCCCCTTGTTTTAGAATAAAACCAGGCGCACGGTATTTACTTCAGCTTGCTCACCATAACCGCGCATACGCCCATTATAAATTCCATTTTAAATAGTCGTTAATGGGGAAATTTTACCGTTTAGCAATCTTGTTCGCACTATTATTGATTCCATTCTCATTCGCTGCAAACATAGCCACCTGCGCGGATGACCCTGCTGCACCTGGCATCTATACGCTCACTGCAAACCTAAGCATCTCGGGCACTTGCCTAGTAGTCAGCGCAGATAATGTTACCATTGATTGCGCAGGTTACAGCATCACAGGCGGCAACACGACCAGCTTCGGAAT
Source organism: Microcaldota archaeon (assembly GCA_026396335.1). Lineage (GTDB taxonomy): Archaea > Micrarchaeota > Micrarchaeia > Anstonellales > Anstonellaceae > UBA10161. The sequence continues at coordinate 6,499 of JAPLWZ010000003.1, forward strand.
CCAAACCACCAAGCTCAACACGACAATAGATAACTGCACAATAAGCAACTTCAA
>JAPLWZ010000034.1 GCA_026396335.1 Microcaldota archaeon
TACTGAGAGGCAGGTGCCGCTGCCAGTGATATCCAGGGCAAGCGAGTAAGTGCCTGGCGAAGCCAATGGATCTCCGCACTGCAGCGACTCGCCGACAACCAGATTGCGCTGAGCCTGAACAGCCGCAGTATAGTTCTGGCTTTCAGTGGAATTGCAGGCATAAGAATAGGTTTCGTTCGGCAGGATTTCCATATCGGATATCTGGCTTCCAATGGAGCTGTTGACGAGCACATCATTCCTGTAAAGGAAGATAGGGGTCTGGCTGTTGTTTACTGAGCAGGTCACGTTGGTCTGGTTGCCTGGCCCCACGAGCCAGGTGGTCGCATTCAGGGTGATTGCCGCGCCTGCCTTTGTCACATTCACGAACAACGAATCGCTTGCAGGCAGGTAGCTCCCGCCTGATGAGTTCGCGGTGAAGTTGTAGTAGCCCGCGCTCAGCACTGCTGAATAGGGTTTTGCCACCTGCGTCCCGTTCCTGTAAAGCAGCTCATTTCCAGACCCTGAGCTTGCAGACACGGTCAGCGTGGCTGCAGGGTTGTATGCATAAGAAAAGTTCGAGTACGAGCCGTTGAGGAGCAGCGTAATTTCATCCAGGCAATTGCTCGTGCAATGTATGGACGTTATCGGCCTCGTGTCTGTGAGGCCAGCAGAAATCTTCCCGAACGAGTTTGATGAATTGTAAGGGTAGGCAGAGCCCTGGTTGCCGTACCAAAAGCCCGGGTATTCCGAAGCAGCAGTCACGCCGCTTATGTTCACGCTGCCATTCGCTACATTCGCATACAGGTTTCCCTTGCGGTTGTAAGTGAGGATGGTGGTGTTGCCCGCGTCATTCACATAATAGCCTGTTGTGTTAGTGAAATTATTCATGTAAAACGTGTTGTTCGGCGAAAAGGCATTGGCGGAAACCAGGTCCCCGCTGCTTGTGACAAATGTATTATTGTAAAACACATTGCCAAGCGCATAAGATGAAGCGGAATATCCGACCAGTGAAACAGCTGGCGACGCATCCGATGTGTAAATCCGATTGTTTGCAAAGTAATGGTATTTGCTATCATACCAAAGCCCAACTCCCATGCCCCCGCTTGTGCAGTTCATTACGCTGTTGATAACTGTTGCATTGTCAGAGTCCCAAAACAAAAGCGCGCGAGGGCCTGCGAATGTGGCGTTTTCTATTCTTATGCCCAGGCTTCCGCCTTCCACAAGGCTTCCCTGCCCGAAGTATAACCCGCTGTTTGCTCCGCCAGTGTAAGCCGTATTGTCCCTGTATGTGGAGCTGGCGCTGTCCCAGCTGTCTATTGCATTCCCTAAAATTGATGAAACATTATTGCCTGAGATATTGCTGTAGAGCGATGAGTGGAAAATGGACAGTGCACCGTACAGCTGGGAGCGAGCGGTATTGTTCAACACATTGTTGTACTGGCTCGCGCTCAGAGTCAATCCCCTCATGCAGCCGGTGGCATTGTTGAATGATACAATGTTGTTGGAGGAATTCCACAGGAATATTCCGGAGTCCTGATAGGTGCCGTCCCCGCAAACCAATGAGGTCGCATTGTTCCGCGTGATGTTGACAAAGCTGCTGGACAGCATGTAAATCGCGCAGTTCTTGCAGGTGTTCCCCCCGCTTTGGTTGAAGGAGGTGACTGCCGTGTTGTTCTCTATCCTTCCTGTTGTCACGCTGAGGTAGTATATTGCAGTCGTGAAGTTGGATACGTTAAGATTCACCACGCTTATGTTCGACACCGAATTCGCGTATACTCCGTATGTTCCGCTCGTATTTGTGCCGATTATCGAGTGCCCGCCGCCATCAATCAAAACATCGTTAGTGTCGATTGTTATGCAGCTTGTTCCGCTTGCTGTAAGGTCGGATGAGAGCGTGTACTCGCCGCTTGATGAAACAGTGTAGGGGCACGCGCCAATGTCTGTGGCTGCAAAGGCTGCTGAAACAAGCAGCAAGAAGAATAGCAATGCCTTTAGGCTAAGCCTGCATGTAGCTAAGGTATCTCCCATCTGGCATATGGAACGGAGAGAACGCTTAAAAAAGAAGGGTTATGTTTCCGGCGTCTATCTCTCCCAATACCAGCATCCTGCTGTAGGTGCATTTTAATTTGCTTGTGCGCATCAACACCCTGATGTCAGAATACAACTTGGTCTCACCCTTCAAGCCTTCAGGCGACCAGCCCGAGGCAATTGACAAACTGGTAGCTGGCGCTGGAAAGGGTGGAGATGGCGGCAAGGGTGGCAAGCAGACTCTTTTGGGCGTAACTGGCTCAGGAAAAACATTCACAATAGCAAACATGGTCGCGCGCACAGGGAAAACCTGCCTCGTTATCTCGCACAACAAAACTCTCGCCGCGCAGCTTTACTCTGAATTCAAGCAGTTCTTCCCGAAAAACAAGGTTGGGTATTTCGTTTCCTACTACGATTACTATCAGCCCGAATCATACCTGCCTGCGAGCGACACTTACATTGAGAAAGACGCGCAAATCAATGAAAAAATTGAGCGCCTCCGCCTTCAAACCTCTGCCTACCTTCTTTCGCCAGGCCCAGCAATAATTGTCGCAACAGTTTCCTGCATTTACGGATTAGGCTCGCCGAAAGAATGGCTGGACATGTCAGTGGACCTGCGTGTCGGCGCAACAGTAGAGCGTTCAGCTCTCCTGGCATCGCTCATTTCAATACAATACGAGCGCAACGAAATGGAGCTCAAGCCCGGCATTTTCCGCGTGAAGGGCAACACAATTGATGTAATCCCTGGTTACCAGCAGGAAATGGTGCGTATCATTCTCGATGGCGACACAATCGCAAAAATCCAGCTTCTCGAGCCAATTTCAGCTTCAAAACTCGAGGACCTGCAGGAACTGCGCATCTTTCCGGCAAAACATTACATAGTCCCGCAAGGCACAAAGGAAAAGGCGCTGCGAGATATTCGGATTGAGTTGGAGCAGAGGCTTCCAGAACTTTCCGACCTTGAAGCGCACCGCCTCAAAACCCGCACAAAATACGACCTAGAGCTAATAGAGGAACTCGGCTACTGCAAGGGAATTGAAAACTACTCGCGCCACTTTGACGGCCGCTCTCCAGGTCAGCCTCCCTACTCTCTAATGGACTTCCTTCCAGAAGACGCAATAATCGTAATAGACGAGTCGCACGTCACGCTTCCGCAGCTGCACGGCATGTACCATGGCGATCATTCGCGCAAGAAAAATCTTATCGACTATGGTTTTAGGCTTCCCTGCGCTTACGACAACCGCCCGCTGAAATTCGAGGAATTCGAAGGGCATATGGAAAAGAAGGGGCGAAGCGTTGTTTTCGTTTCCGCCACACCGAATGTTTACGAGCGTGAGCACTCTCTGCAAATAGTGGAGCAGCTCGTTCGCCCCACTGGCTTATTGGACCCGCAGATTTCTATCCGCTCAACAAAAGGACAAATTGAAGACCTCATAAAGGAAGTACAGGCGCGCGCTGCAAAGGGCGAGCGGACACTTGTCACTACTCTTACTAAGCGCATGAGCGAAGACCTCACAGACTACATGACGCAGCACGGCGTGAAAGTGCGCTATCTGCACTCTGAAATTGAAACGCTCCAGCGGACTGAAATCATCCGGAAACTCCGTTTGGGCGAATTTGACTGCTTGGTGGGCATCAACTTACTCCGCGAAGGATTAGACATACCGGAAGTTTCATTAGTGGCAATACTTGACGCAGACAAAGAAGGCTTCCTGAGAAACGAAACATCACTCATACAGACGATGGGCCGCGCATCGCGCAATTTGAGCGGCACAGTCATACTTTACTGCGACAAGAGAACAGAGGCAATTGAAAACGCAGTAAAGGAAACCAACCGCCGCCGCACAGTTCAGGAAGCATTCAACAAGGAGCACGGCATCACGCCAGCAACAATAAAGCGGGCGATTGCGGCATCACAGCTCGAGCTGGAAGACGAGGCAAAGGGCAAGAAGGCTGACAAGGGCGACTTGCGCAGGTTTGCAATCAACATAGAAATGGAAATGCAG
>JAPLWZ010000032.1 GCA_026396335.1 Microcaldota archaeon
CATGCATCAAGCTTTTCTGGAAAATAGACAAGAGAGCCGCGTATCTTCTTCTCCCATACCTCGCGTGGGTGAGTTTTGCCTCGCTTCTTAATCTCTTTATTTGGATGCTGAACTGAATTGCAGCTTGAATGCCAAACATGCAAACAGACCGATAGTGTATTAAATAATTCAGAATGAATCCTCCCCATGGCAGACTCAACACACGTTCCGAAAAAAATATTCTTCACGAAAGGAGTGGGCACGCACAAGGACAAGCTCACCTCGTTCGAGCTTGCGCTGCGCGACGCGGGCATTGCAAAATTCAACCTTGTCACAGTGTCAAGCATTCTCCCCCCATTCTGCGAAATAGTTCCGAAGAACAAGGGGCTGCCCATGCTCAATGACGGCGAAATAGTGTTTGTGGTGCTTTCAAGGAACGAGTCGAACGAGCACAACAGGCTGATTTCGGCTTCAGTAGGGGCGGCAGTGCCTGCGGACCGCTCGCAATACGGCTATCTGAGCGAATACCACTCATTCGGCGAAACGGAAGACAATGCCGGCGATTACGCGGAAGACCTGGCAGCATCCATGCTTGCATCCACGCTAGGCATAGAGTTTGATTTGAACCAGAGCTGGGACGAGAAGGAAACACTTTTCAAGATGAGCGGCAAGTTCGTGAAAACTACTAACATAACCCAATCAGTTGTAGTGGACAAACAGGGCGAATGGACGAGCGTACTTGCAGCCGCGGTTTTGATACTGCACGACGGCACAGAAAAGCCAAAGGAAGCTGAGAAGGCACAGACCACGCTTGTTGCGCCTGAAGCAAAGAAGTAGAAGTTTGGGCAATAATTAAACTATAATCAAATAGCGCCAGCCTTTTCCACGAGCCCTTTAACAGCGCTGCCCACTGCGGACGGCGAAAGGCGCACTGCCCGCTCCCTTATTCCGATTGGCATCATGTTTCTATATTTTTCAAACCTGTCGTCTATGAAAAGCCCGTAGCACCAATCGGTTTCGCTCCTTATTCCCCGCCCAAGCGCCTGGACCGAGCGGATGATCGCTGGATAAATCGATGCATACTTTTCTGCCGTTTCATGGCTTTTGAACTTGAAACCGAGGTACGATTCGTACGCGGAATGCGAGCCGCCGCTTTTCGGGTGCGGGAAGCCTGCGACAATAATTAACTTGAACGGGTTTTTCTTGAAGTCCACTCCCTCGGAAAACGAGCCGCCGATCACTGCGTGGAAAAGAACCGGCGCGCCGCCTACCCCTTTCTCAATATTCTCCTTCCTCTCGCCCGCTTTTCCAGTTGAGCGCCTGTGCTCGGACTCCTGCAGGAATTCAGGAAGCTCGAGCTTTTTTGTTATTGTTGCCATGTAATCATAAGACGGGTAGAAAACCGCGACAGAGTGAGGCAGGCAGTTGCGCGCGGCTTCAGAAATTATTTTTACCATCATTTCCGTGCTTCCGCCTTCCGCCCTATCGCGCATCCGTGAGGATGCGGCAGTGCAGATTGCAATCGGGTTTCTAGCAGATGAAAAAGCGCTCTGGTAAACTGCCTCCTCGAGCCTAAGCACGCGCGATTCATCAATGCCAAGCAAGTCAACAAGCGCCCTTTTCCCGACCAGTGTGCCGCTCATGAGCACTGCGGAGTGGATGCAATTGAATATTTCGCGCGAGATTTCGGATGCGTCAAACAGGTTTGCCTTTATTGTGAAATTTTCATCACCAGTTTTCCTTGCGAACAGGCCCGCGGACTTTCCTCCGCCTGCAACAAACGAGGCGGTTGCAAGGAAGCGCGCAAGCTCTTCCATTTTCTTCACGCCCTCGGATGAGAATTCCTCGCCCATTCCGCCCTTGGTGAAGCACTCGCGCACGAATTCTGCAGCGCGGATGAGCTCGGATGAAATATTTGGTGCGCTGATTGCGCCGCCGGATGCATTTGCCCCTGGCGCAGAAGCGCCGAGCGTGCACCTGCCGTAATGCGCCTTCCCGAATATTGCGATTGCCGCGTGCCCAAGCGCGGTTTCCTCCCCCTCCTTGCCGGACAGGCCGGCCTCATCTATCAAATCAGCCAAAGTATCACGGAGATAAGTATGCGGCGCAGTAAACGAATCAACAAGCGATTGGTCTGCGTGCTTTTTCGCAAGCTTTTTCGCAAGCTGCAAGCCCTGTGCTGCAAGGCGGCAGCTTTCCTGGTCAATTGACGGGCTGTTGATTTCGCGCACCGCGTCAGGCAGATTGTGCGCCTCGTCAATTATCACGTCGCACTGCGGAAGCGAGAAACCCGAAGTTTGAAAAAATACATTCCGCACGCCCTCGTCAAACAGGTATCTGTAGTCTGCAATCACAATGTCAGCACCCTTCATGGCGCCAAGCGCGGCAAAATGCGGGCAGGCTGCCTTTTCAGCGCAGAACAGGTTCGTGCCGGACGCGGCAAGCCCTGCCTCAAGCACATCTAGTATCACGCCCTCCTTCGGGCGGGAATAATTGCAGAAGGA
>JAPLWZ010000175.1 GCA_026396335.1 Microcaldota archaeon
CAGCTTCTTCTCTTTCTCCCTTGTTTCAGCCATGAATCCCATGACCATAGGGGTGCCGCCTGCTCCGCCGTGGGGCTTGGATTCTTTAGCTTTTTGTGCCTGTTCCTGAACGAGATTCTGCAGTTCAAGAACATCATTGCGCCACTCCATGACAAGGTCCACTCCGATTGTCTTGCCAAGCTTAATCAGGTTTGAAGTGAGCTTCCCGTCAAGCTCAGAAGAAGTTTCTGTGCCGATTACTCCTGCGAGAACGTCATCTGATGTAAAGCCGTGCCGGACTGCAACGTTGGTAGCTACAGATACTTTCATCAATTTTTCAAGGCTTTCATCAGTCAGGTTCATCCTCTTCAATTCAGCTATCGTCTCAATTGGTTTTATAAGAAGGTCAAAATAGAGCCTTAGTCGTTGATAGTCTTCTACAAAAGTCTTTTTCTCGTCATTATCGGTAACATCCGCAATCTTCCGTTCAAGATTCAGCAGGTTCTGCTTCACTTCATTCTGCTGCTTGTTGGTTGTTTGGATGTTTTTTACTTCCTCACGAGGCTTTTGGCTGTAGGATTGGACGATTTGGTTGATGTTACTGTTGACTGAAGTGCTTTCTCTGTTAACAAGTTGAAAGAGGAACATGCGCTGCCTCACTTATTTTTGACCCAAGCCAGCAATTACTTTTTCAGTCTTGCCGGTCGCCAAATCTATCTTTACTTTTTCGTTGGTATTAAGATCAGTTGCAAGAATGTCACCGCTTTTTATCTCTAATTTTAGATCTAAGTTTTCGCGACCGAATTCGCTTGTAAGTGGAATATAGCCGACGCTTTTTGACCAGATAATGACTCCTTTTTCCGTAGGTATTGCGAAGATATCATCGGTGTAAACGCGTTTCGATGGATTTGAGGTCTTGGAGCCATCCGAAGTTGTAGTGTACCAAGTTTTCGTTGTCGTGGCTCCATCGCCTGTTGGCTCTACTATAGCTATCATTCCCGTCCAATTCTTGTTGAGAAGGTAGTGAACCCAACCCAAGTCAGGAGTCTTCACCGGCACATCTATCTCCGTGCCGTCGAATGCGCTGACGCCGAGCTTGGAAAGGTCTAATTCAACAAAATATGTGCCAAGATATAGCGCATTCGTGCCAGGTCCAATCCTCACGCTCATTGGTGTCTTGTCCGTCGGCTCCTTGTCTGACGCGAGTTCGGTCTTCCCTGAGATGTCCTGTGCATTCGTCTTTACCGGAGTAAGAAGCATTACGGTAATGGCAGTTGCGGCAAGCACTGTTTTAGGATGCCTGAGCAGGAATTTTCCGAATGTCTTGGTGCCTTCCTTAGTTCTCTTCCACGCCTTCTTCGCAGGCTCCTTTATCTTCTGGCGCATGAAGGTGCGCAGCTTGCTCTGCTTCGTTTCGTTCTCACTAGCAGGAAGCTCCTTTTTTACAGCCTGTGCCCCCTTCATGCTCTCGCCTGTTTTAACTATGCTTCCTGTTGCTTTTAATGGTTTCTTCCTATGACTGGGGTTTGGGGTGGAGCATCAGGGAGAAGCAGTTTTGGGCATGCGCCTTCTCAGGGCGTCCTGTGGCAGGAGAGGTGCTGGCACTTGTCAGCACTCGTCACCGTGCCTTTCACCCCGCAGATGTCCAAGCACATGCGGCAGTATCTCTTTCCCATAATGCTGCCCTCCGCCCCCCGGAAAAGCCTATGCTTCCCGTGATTTTAATGGTTTGCTCCAGAAGTATGCGTCATGAAAGGGCAGGCTTCCGCAGAAAAGACTCAGGGGGCACCTATGCCGCAACCACGTGACTGGGTGTCGCAGAGGCAGCCCCAGCCGCCCTCGTCGCAACCGTATTTTGCTGTACACTGCGTGTTGGTTTTGCACAGCCAGTAGTCATAGCATGGGATTTTCTGGGCAACCGATGCGGTTTGAACAGAGGCAGACGCAGGCAACCCTCCTGCTTGGTAGGTGATTGTCACCTGCACAGGGGCGCTTGTGCGGACTGCATTGTAGGAGATGCCCGACACTCCGCCCCATGTTCCGACTGCTGAACATATTGCATACCCCGGTGGCTGTGCCTGTATCGGCAGGCTCTGGCCGGGCACGAGAGCTATGCTGCAGGTTCCTGCGCATATGCCAGGCGTCACCTCGTAATGGCCAGCTTTCAGGTAATATCTGCCATTTCCATAGTAGACATAGGATGATTGTCCGTTGACCAGCACATTCGTAATTGTAATCGCGGTACTGCCAGTGTTCGTCACTGTCATAAGCACTGTGTCACCATTCCCTATAGACATGCCCTGCAGGTTCCCAATCGTTATCCCGGGCGCACTCGGGGCAATCGTTGTTGCCGTGCCAGTTTTGGGCTGGGTGACGACATTTGCTACTACTAACGAAAGCAAAGAAAGCACCAGCAGGCTGGCGAGAATAAATCTGGTTTTTGGCTGCATGCCTATCCCTCCGCGAACTCCTCTCTGATTATGTTTATTTGTATTCTGATATACTATTTAGTATAACACTTTAAAAAGATATAGTTTGAGCCCAGTCCTCATCATCCAGGGGTGCATAGGTTCTCACAGGCCCCATTAGCCTGGTTGCATGTGGGACTACCTTCTCCGCCTTCGTAGACACTGCAGTCGCTGTTACTTTTGCACAAAAAGTAGCCCCAACAGTCCAGATTGATTTTTATGTCAGAAGTTTCGGTCTGGGTAAGCCCATACGATTCATAGTATATTGCAAGTTTGGCTTGCGCGCTCTGGACTATCGAATTGCCAGATTGGCCAGTGCCGCATACGCCATTATCATCAGCTTGTAGATATATCTGCTGACCGGGATTCACCGGTATGGTGCAATTGTTTGCCTGATTGTCTAAGCACAAACCAGGTCCCGCTTGGATATGGTTATGGCTGTTCAGCTGGGATACGCTGTCTCCATAACTGATTTGCCCATTACCATAACCGCCATTTATAGAAACCCCTTTGATGATGAGTCTGTCGCTCCCCAAATTTTTTACCACCAGAAGCGCCGTATCGTACATACATTGCCTTGTGCCTCCGTGGGCTTCCCTCACTGCAAGCGGCTTGGCAGTACTCCAATAGAGACTTGTTTGAGATTTTGAAATGTCGTTGGATGTACCGGGGTAGTAGCCCAAAAGTGCTATCACTACGAGGCCGATAAGAAGCACCGCGCCAAGAAGAACCAGGTATTCGGATGCCCCCTGCCCCTTTTTTCCATTCAAAACTTTCTTTGGAAGCCCCCCTACGAGAGAATCTGGCATGGCTTGCTTTTATGTTATATCTTTTTAAAGTTGCATACTATATATAATAACAAAATACAGATATATGTATTTGAATATTCAAGTTTAAAAAACCACGCCTGCACTATAGTTTAATACGCTCACAGAAGCGGGGTATACTATGGTGCAGACAGAACTCAGATGGTTGGATATGCTCCTCTCAGAAGGCTCGCTTGACATCCTGGCCTACCTCAGGCAAAATAAGTCAGGGCAGTTCAGCGATTTTCTCAAGATAAAGAACAAGCGCACCGGCTCGAAGTTCAGCCCCAGCACGATTTCAACGAGGCTGGACGACTTGGAGCAGATGGGGGCAATAACGACGGTGGCCATGCGGACGAAACGGAGACGTGTCCTGGGCTATCAGATTACCGAAAAGGGCCTGAAGATTGTCGATGCGGCATACGAGTTTGAAGGCAGGCTAGCGAAGATAATCGGAAGCGAATAGAAATAGTTGCTCCATCCGACCCCGTAGCAGTCTATTTAAACCTCTAGAGCGATACCAATTCACGACGAAGCACAGGGGTGCTTCTTGAACAAGTCAAGATGCGGAACGGGGGCTTGCTTCTTTTCCCCTACTTGCAAAGCCAGTTGTAAATCCAGCCTATGAGATAGCCGCCTGTGAACCCGTCAATGAAACCATACATAAGTCCCATCAGGCCACCAAAAGCATTAGGCCCATAGCCGATGTAAGCTGAACCGATCGAGCCGACAAAGGTCGCAGCCCACCCTGTCCTCGCGTCAAGCAGTGCAGTCACAAAAAGCCCCGCCCCCCACACTGCGCCAAGCGCAATACCCAAGTTTTTCGGGCTCACTTTCCCGAATGCAGGCGCATTTTTCTTTGCCATAGGAATCACCAACGGCATTTCTTTCGCTAATGTTATATTGTTGTGTTGAAGAACGAGGCTGGAAGAATGAACATCGGAGTTTGGCAAACAGTAATATACATTATCGGCTTATTCTGAAGCATGGAAAAAATACGCGGACAAGGCGCGACTGAATACCTGATGATATTCGCAGGCGTTCTCCTTATTGCAATGACTGCAGTCGTCGTGCTTGGCTTTTTCCCGGCGTTCGCAGGAGATGCGGCGATCACTACCTCGAATACATACTGGAGAAACGAGGCACGGCCGTTTGCAATACTTGAGCACAGCGCATTTGCCAGCAACGGCACGTTTTACGTGAAGGTGGAAAACTCCGGTGTGGAAAAAATGACTGTAACAGATATCCTCTTAGGGTGCAATGCTGAAGCCAAACCGACAGAAGAAATTGCACCCGGCGAAAACAAGATAATCCCGATCGAAAGCGAGAATAAAGCAACTGCCGGCGACCTTTACGAATGCGATGTCACCATTGCTTATCTTACGAAAAACCAGCTGCCAATGACCGAATACGGCGACGAAAAGCTCGTTGGAAGGTACGTTTAGGCGCTTTTATGGCACGCGTTGATGATGAAAATCCCGAGAAGGAAAAGAAGAAGCCTTACGCGTCACTTCGGAAACTGGCGAGAAAAATGGACAGCGCGCAGGATAGGCGCGAAAAAAAGGAAAGAAAAAAATAAGAAAACTAGTTGCTCTTTTCAATCTGCGCCCTGATTTCCGCAAGAATGCCATCTATTGTTTTTGGCGGATATTTTTCCAGGCGCTCAAGGGATACGAACACGCCTTCTTTTTCCATCAGGCGGCGCGTGATTGACTGGTAATCAGATATGCCCGATTCTATCTTGCGCTGCACGTCATTCGCAGACATGCCTTCCTTTGCAAGTGCGTTTGCGTATTCGACAAAAATAGCATCGTTGCCGGAAATTGCTACTTCTGTGAAATAGTCGTGAGTAGTGCCAACGTTCATTTTTGGCAACAGCCAGCTCAGTCTGCTGCGCACGTACTGCGCCACGCCGTCCACGCCAGAATTTAGATCGTGCCCGTTTGCCAGCACAAGGCCCTGGCGGGCATAGGATTTCTCGCTGATTATGAACTGCTGCTCTTCCTTAGCCAGCGTTTCGTACGAGTAATAGGATAAGTAATTCTGCATTTCCTTGCTGTTGGCCTGGACCCAGCCAGTTGTCTTTTCTTTTGAAAGCTGCGTTTTTTCCGTCTCAGATAGCGTGAGCGGACTGTGCTCCACCTGCTTTGCCCTCATTTTCTGCAGCCCGTCTTTTAGCGCGAAGAAGATTTCCTTTGCCGCCGGATTGTCGA
>JAPLWZ010000071.1 GCA_026396335.1 Microcaldota archaeon
GCGGCAATCGCACTCATTTTCAGTAGGTCAAGCGCTTGTGCACCTGGAATTTTCACAACCAACAGCCTGCCCGCGCACATTCATCATCCGCAAAGTGGACGGCGAGGAGCTTCTGATAACATTCTCCATACGAGGCGGTAACATGAGCATGGAATTTGAAAAAGCCGAACTCTCGCGCAAGCTCTTGTCGTTTGGCTTAAGCGAAAAACAGTGCGGCGCGCTTCTGTCTGAATTCGAGCGCAGGAGCTTTTCGCTTGATGCATCCGAGTTCGTGTCATTCCTGCAGCGGTTCGGGCACAGCAAAGCATCCTCAATATCACTGCTTCGCAGCCTTGGCGCATCCGAGTCAGACCTGCTGTCTCTTTTCGAAAGCTTTGGGAAATCGGGAAAGCCAGGCGCAATGTTGGTTCTCGAAGAAAACGGGGCAAAAGTAAAACTGGAACAAACAGGGGGAAAGCAAGGAAAAAAACAGACGAAAAAATCAAAGAAAAGGTAAATATGCAAACCTGCAAATCCGTGGTGGTGCTATGCCTGGAAAAATTCCGGTAAAAGAAGTAGAACATAGGTTTATGGTAAAATTTGGCACATGGCCCCCTGACCTGTCGGCGCTTTCCGGTTTAGGCTTTGATTCTGTCTCCACAACGAAGTCGAAAATCACAATAAAAAAATCACAAAGCACAGATATCGCCGGACACCCGCACCTTTTCTGCAAAATAGAACTCGAAAAAAACAGTGCAACCCTCATCTATTCGGTGCCGCCAGAAGCCGACTCAAAAATCCGGCAGATGCAAGCCGCCGCCCTCTTCCTGCGGGTTATGTCGCTCATGCAAAATCTTCAGATTCCAGCGCAGGATTTCGCAGCCCTTTCGCTTCCCGCACTCGAAACAGCATCTAAGGTCGCAACCACGGATTATGGCTCGCTTTCCAAAAAATACAACGACCTTCGTCACGAAGCATCTGACACAGCGTTGAAAAGCGCCCGTCTCTCCGCATCCTCTGAAGAGGCGGCATCAACCATGCTCGGGCTGGAACGCCAGCTTGCAGCAAGCGAAGCGCGAATAAAAAAGCTCGAGGCAGTGTCAGACACAGCGCTTCGCGAAGCAGTGCTCGAGTGGATCAATGCGCATCACGGGGCATTCAATGCAGCTGCATTCGCATCGTCCGCCAAAATTCCACTCACAAGGACGGAGGAAGGGCTGGAGATGCTTTTGAAAACCGGTTCGCTGCGCCGCGTAGGCTCGTCATTTTCAACAGAGCACGTTGAGGGTAGAGGCATGTTCCAGGAACAGGCAAAAGGGCCGTTGCAGCCGCTGAAAAATCTCGCAGGTAGCGCGGTTTCTTCGGTTCACAAGGCATTTTCGCCTGCCAAAAAATAGTTGAGGCATCGCAGCGCGCGCACTGTGTCAGCTTTTTCTGCACTCATACGCGCAGATCACAAGTCCGATCAACCCTAGCGCAAGCAAAGCAAGTTCAAGCGTGCCGTGCTGCGGGGCAATATCAAAATTGAACCTTCCGCGTTTCATGCCGCTTACCAAAATGGAGCCTGAATCAGCAATAAACGTCAAGCCGCACTGCATTGGCGCCCCATTGCACACTGCGTTTTTCGAAATGGTTTTGGAATAGACAGTCACATTGCACGAATCTGCCCTGCATTCGCCCGCAACACTTGCGCCGTCATAGCGCAAATCCGCGCCCTCAACTGCTACGTCCACTCCCGCGGCATCTGGGGCTATCAATGCGCCCTTCAGCATGAAAACATGTGCAGCGCTTCCTGGAAACACCTCTGCAAACAACGGGCTGCCGCGCATGGCATCCAAAAACTGCCAGGCAGTGGTTTCATTTTCATTCCTAACAGCTATTGCATTTCCAACAATCACATAACGCAATTTTTGCTTTTCCATCTCCGATGCGATGGAAGGCGGGTCTTGCAAATACTTTATGGACAGCTTTTCCAAATTCTGTTCAAATGCAGGATACTGCGACACATCTGTCCTTGTCACCAAAAGCGCCCTTTCGCTGCCGATGATTGCATGCGCCGATGCAAACGAAGAATAGCCGCTTGCAGCCTCAAGCGAATCCCCTGCGTTTGAATACTGCACGGACGAAGCATTCCAGAATATCATTAGGAACATTGCAGATGGCGCGAGTACTGCGAGCATCACAGCCACTGCCAGCGTGTCTTTCTCAAGCCGCAGTTTCTTTCCAATAACACCTAGCAGCGGCGGCGCCTTTTCAGCCAATGCAGCAATGCCAGCTCCGCACACGAAAATAAATGGGAGATAAAACGAAGGCAGGAACCGCAGCACATCCAAAAACGGGTACGCTTGCAAAAGCCCTGCGCTTGTGGCAAATGCAAACATGGCTGCGGAATAGCCCGCGACTGCAAAGGCAAACAAGTTCCTTCCCCTCCATGCAAAATAGGCGCCAGCTGCAAAAAGCAATGGCAATGCAATGTAGCCGAGCTGGAATAGCAAACGCAGCGTTTCAACAGCCCCGCCAGGCGTTGCGCCTCCCACTATCGAGTATGAAGAAATACTAAATCCGCTCAGGAATGAAGCGGCAAGCCACGCGCTCGCAGACGCGCACGCAATGAGCAGAAGCACGGCGCGCTTCAGCCTTTTTTGCGCAAGTGCAGCCGCTGCAACAATCACAAATCCAATCGCAAGCGCAGCAAGTATCCGCGGGTTAGCCGCAAAGGCGAGCATGAAAATCACCGCAGCGCCAAGCAGCCAAACCGAATCGAGTTTTTTTCTCTCAATAACCGCCTCATACGCGGCATAAAAGAAAAAGAGCGAAAGATATGTTGCAATCGTGTGCGGGGTCATGCCGTATGCGAACAAGTCAAGCCCGCCGCCTAGCGGCATGCCCCCCATGGGGAGGCAAAGGTAAAGGAGCGAAGAAATAGCAAAAACAACGTCCTGGTATTTTGGCAGTTTTCTTGAGAACAGGTAAAATATCACAACTGGAACGAAGAATAGGAGAATCGCATAGATTTTGTACGCATATTGGTATGGCAGCCCTGTAGCAGCATAAAACAGCGCAGGCGGCACCATGGAAACAAATCCATAGGTGGACCATGGCACTTTCAGCTGCATCAGGTAGCCCGCAAGAACCGGAACCCTGTTTATGTGAAACGGCGCATCCTCACCGTAAAACGATGAGGGCATCCTGCTAGTTGCTACCGCGTTCCAACTACCGGTAATTGAAAGTTTCAAGGGCGCAAGCGCATGGGTCTGTGATGACAATTCAAAAAATGCCATGTGCAGGCCGCCCTGGTTCCTCTCCAGGCCCTGCTTCAGATCTGTTGCGTGCCCCTGCGCTTCAAGCAGCAGGCCCCCTTCTGCTCTGCCGCCTTCCAGCGCATACTTATTTCCATTCTCGCAAGGCGCACAAAGTACCTTTCCATTGACTAAAACCCTGTCAAGCGCCAAGCCGGGCTCATCAAACGCAACAAATGCATCCTCAAAGCCCCCGTCCCCGCTTATGCTGAACAACGCGCTAAAATTATTTTCATGCGGCAGGAACAGGAGAATATCTTTTCCTGATGCATATGCATCAAGCCCTGCGAATGCGGCACTCTGGCCAACCGGGCAGGCGCCTTCCAGTATCGCGCTCCCGGCGGTTTTCTGAAAATTAAAATAAGGCTGCAAAACCCCCAGCTGGAACGCAAAAACAACGCAGCATGCAATGACTAAGTAATGCAGAAAATTCTCTGGCAGGCGAACCGGGGCGGATTTTTTCAGTGGAGCGGGCAAACTTTTGCGATTTGCAGCGTTCAGAGTTTTCTTTCCCCTTCGTTTTCCAGCCACCCAAATTCCCCCTAGCCTCTAATGTCTTCTTTCCAATACGCTCTCAAGCGTGTACAGGTTTATGCCGATTGAAATAAGCACCAAACCAACAATGCCGGTGAAAACCGTGAGGAAAGCGGAGCCGGTCGGAAGCACCCCCTTTGAGTAGAATGTTTCAACGACAAAAATGCCGAGCAGCGCAGAAGCAACAAGCATCGCAGACCCCGTGCCTGCGAAAAACAGCAAGGGCTTTCTTCTCGCCGCGACTGACATCAAGTAAGCAAACAATCCCGCACCGTGCGCAATCGCGCTCTTCCCAGTTCCTTCGTAATATTTGATTGTGACTGGCACCTGCACAACATTGAGGCCAGCCTCAAGCGCAGCCATCACCATTTCCGAGCAAGCCTCATAGCCATCCTGTTTGAATGCGATTTTTCCAATCGCCTTCTTTGAAAATGCGCGGAACCCACACTCGAAATCCAGCTTCTTGCCCGATGCAACTCCTGACAAGTTGTTCATGACTGCAACCGCTTCGCGCCTTCCAACTGGCGAGCTGATTGTTTTCCCGAGGAATCGCGAGCCAACACACACATCCGCGTTGCCAGAAAGCACAGGCGCAGCCACGCGCGGTATTTCGCCCGGGTCATGCTGAAAATCCCCATCAAGAAAGACAAATGCATCTGCATTGATTTTTTTTGCAGCTTCAAAAGCCGTCCTTACTGCCGCGCCATACCCGCCATTTGCGCCCCTGGCAATCACAGTTGCGCCGCTTGCCCTCGCAGCATCCGAAGTGGCATCAGTGCTCCCGTCATCCACAACGTGCACTGCGCCGTATTTTTTCGCAAGCGCCACAACCGAGCCGATGCTGCGCTCCTCATTTCGCGCTGGTATGAAAATCGCGAGTTTGCTCTTGCCCATCATTTCGATTCACCTTTCTTCTTCGGCGCCTTTTTCACAGAAGTAGCCTTTTTCTTGGTAGGCGCTTTCTTTTCAGGAACTGCAGCACGAGGTATGGATGGAACAGGCGCAGCAACCACTGGCGCCTTGATTGCAGGCGCGGCAACTGGCTGCTTCTGCACACTTGGCGCAGCGGGTGTGCCCTTTTGCGAGTCTCCCTTGTCTGCAGGGTTGGGGCAAATCTCGAATATTTTCCTTCCGCCGCTAAATCCGCGTATCATGGGCGCGCCGCAATTTGCGCACGCAGAGCCAGCGCCGGTTATTTTCACTCCCATTGGAAGCGAATACGTATTCGTGCAAGTGGGGTAATTCGAGCAGCCTATGAACTGCCTGCCTGTTTTCATCTTGATTATCCTCATCATTCCGTCGCCGCAGCGGGTGCAGGCGCCAATCGATGCATCTCCTGCATCCTTGCTCCTCAGGCCTGAAAGCAGGCCAAGCCCGATCTCCCGCTCATGCCCCTCAAATTTTCCAAGTATCTGCGAAAGCACGCGCTTTCCCTCGTCAATAGCCTTTTTCTCATTCTCCCCGTCGCGTATTTTTTCCATCTCTTCCTCTATCTTGTAAGTGAGCTCATCGTCAAGTATCTCCGGCGCAGACTTTGACAAAAGTTCGTATACTGCCATGCCAAACGGGGTAGCGGCAATGCTCTTGCCATCCACATAGCCCCTCTTGAAAAGCGTGTCAATGATATTTGCCCTTGTTGCCTTTGTGCCAAGCCCCTTTTTCTCAAGCTCGGAAATTATCGAGGCGGCGGTATACCTTTTCGGGGGCTGCGTTTTCTTTTCATCTATTTTGAATGCAGTCAAAGGCACATGCTCGCCCTCCGCAAACTCTGGCAGCGTGATTTCCTCAAGCTTCACATATGGGAGGTATATTTCGAACCAGCCCTGCTTTACCGTCCTGTTTCCAGAGGCGAAATAATTTTCAGTGCCGGAAAGCATCGACACCTTTTGGCTCTCGCGCGTCGCAGGCTCGGCAAAGCATGAAAGGAAGCGGCGCACAATCAAATCATAAAGCCGCATTTCCCGCTCGCCAGCATTTCCCATCTGCCCCGTAGGATGAATCGCAGGGTGCGCAGGGTCATCTTTCTTTCCCTCAAGCGGAATTGTCCTGCCTGAGGCAAGGAGTTTTTTCGCGTGCACGGCATACTCATTGTTTTTCGAAAGCCCTTCAATCACTTTTTTCAAATTAAGTTTAGCCGGCAGCTTCTGCGAACTTGTCCTTGGATAAGAAATCATTGCAGCTTCATACAG
>JAPLWZ010000041.1 GCA_026396335.1 Microcaldota archaeon
GAGCTGCAAACTCCCTGCATAGTGGAGGCGGCAACAGAAGGCGGCGCAGACGTATTCAAAGTGCAGTATTTCGAGAAGGATGCATACTTAGTACAGTCTCCGCAGCTCTACAAGCAGTTGGCAGTGATTGGCGGGCAGGACAAAGTGTTCATGACTGTGCCAGTATTCCGCGCGGAAAAGCACAACACGCTCACGCACCTGAATGAAGCAACGCAGATGGATATCGAGGCAGGTTTCATCACGCCGAACGAGGCGATTGACTATCTGGAATCATTCACTCTTCACTGCCTTGCTTCAGTGAAAAAGAACTGCGCAGAGGAACTCCAAATTCTCGGGCGAGATCTTCAAGTGCCAACCTCAATCCCGCGCCACACGTACACACAGCTTGTTGACAAGCTCAACGCAGCAGGCACAGCATTCACATGGGGCGACGACTTCTCGCGAGAAACAGAGGCGAAACTCACGGAAATACTCGGACACTCAACCTACTTCATCACGGAGTGGCCGACTGCAATCCGCGCATTCTACTCCATGCCGACCGATGCAGACCCGAAAATCTGCCACGCATACGACCTAAACTACGAGGGCTTGGAAATATCCTCGGGCGCACAGCGAGTTCACAAACCAGAAATTCTCATTCAGCAGCTCAAAAGCAGGGGGCTTGACCCAGCACAATTCGACTTTTACGTGAATGCGTTCCGCGTGGGCGCGCCTCCGCACTGCGGCTGGTCAATTGGGCTTGACCGATTCACCATGAAGGTGTGCGGTCTGCACAACATCCGCGAAGCAGTGCTCTTCCCCCGCGACAGGGTAAGGGTTAAGCCTTAGGCAAAAAGAAAAAGCGGAATTGAAAAAGAAGGGAAAAAAGAAAAAATTATCTGATTGCGAGCTGCGGCTTTAGAGGTTTACCCGACATTGCCATGTTGTGCACCTTGTGCAGCACCTGTTTGCAGGCTTTCCTGAAATTATCGCTGAAGAACTTATCCTTGTCCCTGGCAAAATCCCGAAGCGAGGCAAGGTCGCTTGAAATAGTGAAAAGCATGGTTGACTCATGGCTGCGCAGCGCGTACTTTTCATAGAAGATAGTCAGTTCAGATGGGCTGACCATGGGCTTCTTTTCGTTTTCTCTTTTTTCATAACTCTTCACATACTCTTGCTCAACTTTGCGGCTCATAAGCACAGATTCACCGAAGAAATTCCCGTTTGGTCTTCCGTTTGCCATAGATAGCACCTCGTCTTGGCGCTTTTTGTGCTGATGGCGGGTTTTAAACCTTCGCGCGATTTGTTCGGCGATAAACGAAGTGGGAAAAATGAGGGAAAATAGGTAAGAAGAAGAATAAAATGAGAAAAAAGATAATAAAAAGAGGGAAAAAGAAAGCAGATTAGATTTCGCGGGTGTAAACTATGCTCACCCGTTCATTGGCCCTGTTTTTCTTGTCAGGGTCCTGATAGTTTTCCGCGGCAATCACTGCCTTTTCCACTGCCTTTCTGACTTCGTTTGCTTTTGGAATGTGGCTGATCCCGTTCAAATATTCGTTAACCTTGTCTAATAGAATCTTGTTGCCCCGTGCGCCCAATTCCCCTATGGCTACGACCAGAACGGCGTGCTCGACCCTTTCGTTGTTCAGAAATTTTGAAATTTCTGTTACTGCATTGACGTTTGACACATTCTCCACAGTGAGCATGTTGCCAAATGCCCTGTTTCCCTTCATTTTTGCAGGGTGCTTAAGAGCAATTTTCAGGATGTCTTCCAAGACGCTTGGCAGCCCCCTCATGTCTTTGATCGCTTTCAGCATTTCCGGATCTTTATTTTCTATCGC
>JAPLWZ010000087.1 GCA_026396335.1 Microcaldota archaeon
GGCTGACCAACCAGTATCAAAGAAAACCAAGCTCGTGGACAAGTGGAAACTCAAGTCCTGGTACACGCTAGTCGCGCCCGAAATGTTCGAGTCAAAGGAGCTCGGGCAGGTTGTCTCGTCTGACGAGCCGAACCTGAAGAACCGCGTTATCCGCATTGGCTTGGGCGACATGCTCGGCTCATTCTCGCAAGGCACGGCATACACTGTGCTATTCTTCAGGGTGAGCGGAGTGACGGGAAAGACCGCGCACACCAAGTTCATCGGTCACGAGCTCGTTCCGGGCTATGTCCGCACGCTTGTGAGGCGCCGCCGCTCGGTGATGACGCAGGTTGACGACATTGTCACGCGCGACGGAGTGCCAGTCAGGATAAAATCCATGTGCATTTCCGGCATAAAGGTGAGCGAAGGCGTCCGCGCGGACGTCCGCAAGGTAATATCCGAAACCGTGAAGTCGCTCGCAAAGAACATGGACTTTCCGGTGCTCGCGCAGGAAATGGTTTTCGGCAAGCTCTCCTCAAAAGTATTCGGCGCTGTCAAGAAGATCGGCCCGCTGAAGAGAGTGGAAATCAGGAAAAGCGAAGTGCTTGAGAAATTCGCTTAAGCCGCCTAACTTTTTTTTCTATTCCCCGCCCTTTTTATCTGGGGAAAAAACACCCTTTAGCCTGGCGTATAGCCCGCCGGCCAGAAAGGCAGATGCATAACCAAAACCCTTAATGCCCAATTTGAGAGGAGTCTCCACGCAAATTTCGAGGACTCTTGAGGGAATGCTCGGCATGCTATGAAATCGCTCTGCATCCAAGAAAGACTCAGGCGTCAAATCATACATGGTTTTGTCCACTGTTTCACTGTTGATCATGAATGCGCCGTTTTGGCTGGCTTGGACCTTGGAATATTTTAAACCCGAATTCACTATCTGCAGATAACCCGACTCGGGCGGGTAAATGGCGGACTTGTAAGCGTAACTGGCCCTGAAAATGGTGCTTTTGGCGCTGGACGATATCAACAGGCTGTTGTTGGATAATATGCAGTTTTGATAAAGGCCGCCGCCTTCCATTTTGGACGAATGGAAGAGCTTGATGCGCCCCTTGAGAACAGGCCCCCCGATTATGTACGAATCAGGGGAGATCACAAGCCCGTTTTCTTTCATGTGGAAATGCGCGGTTGCCTCGTAAAATCCGCCTTCAGTGCCATCCGGATTCGTGTGCCTGACAAAAAGCCCGTTTTGGCGTGTGCCGTTTGAAAGTTCCACCGTATTTATGAAAAATGCATCTGGATTTTCTGCGAATTTTAATTTTACAAACAGGGAGGTGTTATAGAGCTGGTTTGCAGCAGCCTGCTCGCTTACTTCGTATGCGTTCATAAGAAGCCCGCGGAACTGCTCTTTCTGCTTGGCATTTAGCACAGTTGGAGATGTGTAACGGTCAATGTGCCTTAAGATGCGATTGCCGCAAGGCCCATCTGGTTTCCGGAATTTATGCAATTTTACCATGTCTGGAAAGTATGGATCAAAACCGTGGGTGTTTGCGCCGGCAGAATAATCAGCAATCTTCCGCCCAACCTGATTTGTGCGCTTGTATGGCTGGATGCTCATGACTAAATGGTGATAAAAACTCTATATAAACGTATTTGACGCGGGGCTGCGCCGCCACATTTTTATTCTTCTCGCCCATATTTCGTCAAGAGGTGTTTTGCATGAACTGGAAGAACCTTGCATTGGCGGCAGTTGGATTTGCCGTGCTGAACATGATTGTTAATACGCTCGGCGCGTTTGCCGACATGAATTACTACACCGACCCTGCGAATGCTGCGCTCTGGAGCAAAATCATGATGCCAGGCCCGCAGCCTCCGGGCATTGAGTTTTATGTTGCATCCCTTCTCATGACCTTCCTTATCGGCCTCATTTACGCATACGCGTACACCATCACCAGGGGGGCATTTGCCTCGAAGAAATCATTCAAGGCGGACAAGCAGTGGGAAGTCGGCGCCAAGTTCGGCGTATTTCTTTTCCTTATCTCCTCGCTGCCGGGCATGTTCTCAATGTATCTC
>JAPLWZ010000031.1 GCA_026396335.1 Microcaldota archaeon
TACCTGAAAGTGACCGGCAAGAACACGATAAAGGGCGCTAAAACGCAAATCGCGTTCCACGACGGCAGGGTATATCTTGGTGACAAGAAAATCATGACAGGAGACACATGCGTGTTCTCCCTTCCGGAATTCAAGCTCGCAGGGCACATCAAGTTCGCACCCGGCGCACGCTGCCTTGTGACACAGGGAAAGCACGCAGGCGAAATCGCGCAGCTTGACAAGGTAATTGAAAGGCCAGGCTCGCACGGTTCAGAGGTGCTTCTGTCCGGCTCTTCGGGGCAGTTCGTGACAGTGGCAAAATACCTCTTCGTGGTAGACGAGAAATTCTAAAAAATGAAATATTTACTAGGTGAATGACGTGAGCGAAAACAACCCAATGAGATCGGTCGTGGTCGACAAGGTCACGCTGAACATCGGCGTAGGCAAAGCCGGCCAGGAACTCGAGAATGCAAAAGAGCTTCTTGAGACGCTTTCCGGCGCAAAGGCAGTGCCAACGCACGCGAAAATCCGAAACCCTGTCTTCCGCATAAAGAAGGGCGACATCATCGGGACAAAGGCAACGCTTCGCGGCCCGAACGCAATCGCGTTTGTGAAAAAGGCGCTCAAGGTAAAGCAGTTCACGCTTCCAGCACGTTCGTTTGACAAGGAAGGCAACTTCAGCTTCGGCGTGCCGGAATACATCGAATTCCCGGGCGCAAAATACGACCCGAAGATCGGCATGCTTGGCTTTGACGTATGCGTCACGCTTCGCCGCCGCGGATACCGCGTGAGCAAGCGCAGGCACGCGAAGAGCAAGATAGGCCACACGCACAGGCTCACAAAGGATGACGGGATTGAATTCGCCACAAGCGCGTTCAGCATGAAAGTAGTGTAATTCACGAGGATGGATAATCATGGCAAACGAAGAAAAGAAAAAAAAGAATGTGAAGACGGCCGTTCCGCTCGAGCACCGCCAGCAGGGCAAGGGCATGAGGAAGTGCAGGTTCTGCGGCTCGGCGCGCGCGCTCATACGCTCATACAGCTTGAGGATTTGCAGGCGCTGCTTCCGCGAAGTAGGCGAACAGGTAGGTTTCAGGAAATATTGATTATTGAGGGATTGATTACATGGCAAACGACCCATTGGCAGACGCGCTGAATACGATTAAGACACATGAAATGTTCGGCAAGCCTGCCTGCGAAGTGAAACCGAGCAAGCTCGTGCGCGAAACCCTCAAGATACTGCAGAAGCACAAGTTCATCGGAGACTTCGAATTCGTGGATGACGGACGGAGCGGATACTTCCGAATCAAGCTTCTCGGCAAAGTCAACCAGTGCGGCGCAGTAAAGCCCCGCTTTGCAGTGAAGAAGGCAGACTGGGCCGAATGGGAGCAGAAATACCTTCCGGGCGTAGGCTTCGGCGTATTCGTGGTATCCACGCCGCAGGGGCTCATGACAAACGATGACGCGAAGGAAAAAGGCCTTGGCGGAAGGTTAATCGCATTCATATACTAGGTGGAAAAAATGAAAATTATTGACGGAGCAAAAATCGAGCTGGTGGGCACCAAGGTCAAAATCAGCGGAGCAAAAGGCACGCTGGAACGCGACTTTGCCCACCCTGAAATCAAGATGGAGCTGAAGAACGGCGAATTCTTGGTGACCGGCGACAAGGCAATGACAAACACCATTCTGGCGCACGTGAAGAACATGGCATTCGGCGTGATAAACGGCTACTCTGCAAAGCTCAAGATGCTTTACTCGCACTTCCCGATCGGCGTGGAAATAAAGGGCAAGGACATCATGATCAAGAATTTCCTGGGCGAAAAGCAGCCGCGCAAAGCAAGGATAATCGGCCAGACGAAAGTAGAGTCAAAGGGCCAGGAAATGTCCATAAGCGGTATTTCAAAAGAGGAAGTTGGCCAGACAATCGCGAACATCAAGTCCGCAACGCGCATCCGCAACCGCGACTCGCGTGTTTTCCAGGACGGGTTCTACGTGATTGACCAATAATTGTGAAATGAAAAGTGATACTCATGGCAAAAGGAAAGAAAAGATCGCACCCGACATTCGCGCGCGCCAACTACGGCCGCACCAGCAGGAGCAGGATAAAGGACAACTGGCGCCGCCCGCGTGGTATTGACAACAAGAAGGCGTTCAAGTTCAAGTACATGGGATGCTCACCGTCAATCGGCTACGGCCAGCCATCAGACGTTAAGTACACTCACCCGCAAGGCGTACTCGAAATATTCGCGCAAACCCCGGCGGATCTCACAGGCGCAAAGAACGTAGTGATCCGCGTAGCAGCCGGTGTCGGCGCAATGAAGCGCGAGGCAATCCAGAAACTCGCAGAGACAATGAAACTCAAAGTCGTGAACCCGCGGAAATTCGTTCCCAGGGTTGCAAAGCCAAAGGTTGACGCAAAGGGAAAACCAGTTGAGGCAAAGAAGGAAGAAACAAAGAAAGCAGAAACAAAGAAAACAGAACCAGTGAAACAAACAGTGTAATTTAATCCGTGATATTTATGGCAATGAACACAGTTCGCAGGATTGCAGCGCAGATTCTTTCAGTTGGCGAGTCCAAGGTGAAATTCAGCACCGAGGCAACCAGCAAGATCGGCGAGGCGCTCACGCGCGAAGATGTCCGCGCCCTGATAAAGGACGGCTCCATCTACGCATTGCAGAAGCAGGGCGTGTCGCGCATCCGCGGGCGCGCAAAGCAGGAGCAGGCAAGGAAGGGGAGGCGCGGCGGAAAGGGCAGCAAGAAAGGAACGCACGCGGCCCGCTTGCACCCGAAGACTGCATGGATCGCAAAGGTCCGCTCGCAGCGCAAACTCCTGCGTTCGCTTATTGACAACAACAAGCTCGCAGACGGCTCATCCCGCAAGATTTACCTCATGATAAAAGGAAACGCATTCAAGGGCGTAAAGGTTCTCGAGACATATCTTAAGGACAACAAGCACCTGAAGTAAGCAAAGTGATTCTCATGACACAAGCAACCGGACCGGTATACAAAGTGGCTTTCCGCCGAAGGCGCAGTGCGCTCACCAACTACGCAAAGCGCCTGGCACTCGTGAAGGGTTCAGCGCCCCGCATGGTGGTGAGGAAAAGCGGCCGCGGCGTTCTCGTGCAATTCCTGGAGTTCTCTGCAAAGGGCGACAAGGTAATCGCAGGCGGAGTCAGCAAGGCACTCGGCAAAATGGGCTGGGCTCCACGCTGCAACGCACCCACAGCATACCTTTGCGGCTTGCTCGCAGGGAAGGCGGCAGTGAAGAAAGGCGTGAAGGAATTCAACCTTGACATCGGCATGCAGACGCCCTCCAAGGGATCGGTCGTATTCGCAGCTCTCCGCGGCGCAGTTGACGCGGGCCTCAAGACAAATTACACAGATGTAATGATCGAGGATGCGCGCCTGAATGGCTCGCTCATCGAGAAATACGCAAAGGACCTTAAAGCCAAGGACTCTGCAAAATACAACAAGCTTTTCTCTTCATACATAAAGGCGAACTTCAACCCAGAGAAAATGGTTGAGGCATTCAACGCAGTGAAGAGCAAGATAAGCACACAATAATTGAAATGGTGACAAAATGGCAATGCGAAAAGACATGGGAAGGCGCAGGCGCGACAACAGGGACGAGCCAAAGCCGGACTGGATACCAAAAACCGACATCGGCAAAGCCGTAAAGGCCGGCACCATCACTTCAGTTGAGGAAATATTCGACCAGGGCAAAAAGATCCTTGAATGCGAAATAGTCGATCATATTTACCCTGACATAAGCGAGGAAACACTTGAAGTTTCAAGCACACAGCGCATGACCAAGAACGGCCGCAAGATGCAGTTCCGCGCAATCGTCCTCGTCGGCGACAAGAAGGGCCACTTCGGAATCGGAGCAGGCAAGTCGGAAGAAGTAAGGCCGGCAATCGAATCCGCGGTAAAGAACGCAAAGCGCAACCTCGTGTCTGTCCCGCTCGGATGCGGCTCATGGGAATGCGGATGCGGCAAATCACACTCCATCCCGATCCAGGTGATCGGCAAGCTCGGAAGCGTAAAAGTCACGCTCAAGCCGGCCCCGCGCGGTCTTGGCATTGCGGCAAACGAAGTGGTGAAGAAAGTGCTCCTGTTCGCAGGGGTAAAGGACGTGTGGAGCTTCTCCCGCGGAAGGACAAGGAACATTTACAACACGGCAATGGCGGCCGGAAACGCGCTTCAGCAGCTCAACACCATACGCCTCAAGGGCGGATGGGAAACGAAAAAAGATGAAACAACTGAAACAGGAACACAGGTGTCTTGAACATGGCAAAGATCGCACTAATCAGGCTCAAGGGAATGTTTTCATTATCTCCGACCGTGAGGTTCACGCTCGCATCATTCCGCCTTGACAGGCTTTACTCCTGCACCATAGTGGACGACAGCGCATCCACAAAGGGGATGATACAGGCGTGCAAGGATTTTGTTTCATTCGGGCCTGTTGAAAAGGAGTCAATAGCGCTTCTGCTCACAAAGCGCGGCAAGACAACTGACGGCGAGAAGCTTTCCGCGGCAAAAAAGCCCGAGGAAATAAAGAAAGTGCTTGACGAATTCCTCACAGGCAAGAAGATGTCCGATCTTGGCGTTTCATCAGTATTCTACCTCGCACCCCCAAGAGGCGGGTTTGATGGCAGCCGCATGAGCCCCAAGCCGTTCGGCCCGCTTGGCA
The DNA here is from genome assembly GCA_026396335.1 of Microcaldota archaeon. GTDB lineage: Archaea > Micrarchaeota > Micrarchaeia > Anstonellales > Anstonellaceae > UBA10161. Next base: position 4,670 of record JAPLWZ010000031.1, read on the forward strand.
AGAACGAAAAGATAGGCGAGCTAATCAGGAAGATGGCATAATTGCACTAATGATGTGATACTCATGGTAAGACTGAAAAAACGCAACAGGAAATTCAACGGATCCCGCAACCACGGCAAGGGCAACGCAAAGAACCGCAGAGGAAAGGGCGGCAAGGGCGGCTGGGGCCGCGCGGGCATGCACAAGCAGCGCTTCACCTACATCACGGTTTACGAAAGAGACTGGATGGCAAACGGCGGCCACATGGGCTTTTCAAGCATAAGGCCAATCGTCTACGAAACACTCAACCTCTTTGAAATAAACCAGCTTGCGGAAAAAGGCAAGCTCGAGAAAAAAGAGGGCAAATACTACTTCGAATTCGAAGGCAAGATACTGGGCAGCGGGAAACTCTCCGTGCCGGTGACTGTGAAGGCGCGTTCGTTCTCAGAAGGCGCGGCAGCGAAAATAAAGAAGGCGGGCGGCGAAGTAATTGCAACTGAGCCGGTCGTCTAAAAAAAGAAAAGAGCGCTTGGCCTGCAATAATTGCCATTATAAATGCTAAGTTAGCATGCTTGCATAATATTTTCTAGATGTTTCTAGATGTGTGGTGAATGTCCATGGGCACTCTTGACTTCATGAAGCCAATTCTTCATTTTCTCCCCGAAGTGTCGCCTCCGCAACGGCCGACCGGGCTTTCTGAAAAACTGATGTGGACCGGCATTGCGCTTTCACTCTTCTTTATCATGTACCATGTCATCGCAGTAGGCGTCAAGCCGTCAGTCGGCGGCTCGGACTTCCTGCAGGTCGTGACGGCATCGAGAATCGGCTCATTAATCACAGTCGGCATCGGCCCAATAGTGCTCGCATCAATTTTCCTGCAGCTTTTCGCAGGCGCAAAAATAATCAATGTGAACATGAGCGACCCCGACGAAAAGCGCACGTTCCAGGGCGCGCAAAAACTCCTCGCAATAATTCTCTGTTTCTTCGAGGCGGCGGTATTCGTGATATTCGCGCGCGTCGCTATCGTCGACAACCCGTTTTTCGGAAGCGTGTTATTCACCCAAATGATAATCATTTTCCAAATTTCATTCGGCTCGCTCATACTCCTCTACCTAGATGAAGTGGTCAGCAAGTACGGGCTTGGCTCGGGCATTTCCCTTTTCATTGCTGCGGGCGTGGCATTCTCAATTGTAGGCGGCACGCTCTCGCTCCTCACATCTGACAACGGCGTGATTGCAGCCCTTTCATCTGGAAGCGCAGAAGCACTGCCTAATGCAATTCTTGCGCTCATGCCGCTTTTCTTCACCATCCTCGTATTCCTTATCGTATCATATGCAGAAGGAGTGAAGGTGGAAATCCCGCTCGCATTCGACCGCGCCCGCGGGCTTGGCAGCCGCTTCCCGATAAAATTCCTCTACGTGTCGAATATACCGGTCATTCTCGCGTCAGCCCTCTTGCTGAACATGCAGTTCTTTGCAATCGGCATGCAGGACAAGCACTGGTGCGTCACCGGCGTATATGACGCGGCATCCGCGACATTTGACAAGTGCTCAGGTGGAATTGATGTCATACAATCAATCGCATTCGTGGACTCTGGCAAGCAATTGCGCGACGGGCTTCTCTATTTCATATCTCCGATTTACCGTCCCTTGCAAGGCAACTACGGCGCGTATTTCGGGCAATTGATTAACGGCACTACGCCGGTATACGGGCTGCCTGAATGGCTGCACGTGCTGGTATACATAATCTTCATGGTCTGCCTGTGCATAGTATTCGGGCAGTTCTGGGTGGAAACAACCGGAATGTCCTCGAAGGATGTGGCAAAGCAGCTTGACAGTTCGGGACTGCAAATCCCGGGCTTCCGCCGCGATGCGCGCATTGTTGAAAAAGTGCTTGACAACTACATTCCCTACATCGTCGTGCTTGGCTCTGCATTCGTCGGCTTGCTCGCAGCGCTTGCAGACATGACTGGTGCGCTAGGAACTGGCACAGGCATACTGCTCACGGTCGGCATTCTCTACAGGATGTACCAGGACCTCGAAAACCAGCAGCTCTTCGACACATATTCGGGACTCGGGAGCCTGCTCAAATAATTTTTTTATTTTTCTAATCATTCGGATAATTAGGTAAGTAGGTAAGTTGATTCTATGATCATTGTAATGGGATTGCCAGGCGCAGGAAAATCAACAGTTCTTGCAGCTGCCAAAAACACGGGCTACATAATGAAAAATTACGGCGACCTGATGTATGAAATAGCTTCAAAACAGGGCCACGTGAAGCACCGCGACGAACTGCGGAAAATGGACACTGCAACGCAGAAAAAAGTGCAGTCTGCAGTTGGCGACGAACTTTCGAAAATGACTGGCAAGGTAATCCTAGACACACACTGCTCAATTCAAACCCCAAACGGCTACTTGCCCGGGCTGCCCTACTCTCTTCTTTCCAAACTCACAGTGGACAAACTCGTGCTCATAAACGCGCCCGCAGAAGAAATACTCGCAAGGAGAAAGGCGGACACCACCCGCGTACGCGAAACAAACATCGAGGAAATACGCGAACACGACAACGTGAACATCTCATTCCTCGCGGCTTATTCGGCGCTAACGGGTGCGCCCGCAGTAATTATTTCCAACAGGCAGGGCAAGCTCGAGGAAGCGCAGCAAAAATTCCTTTCGCTTCTCAAATAAACGGTGTTCAAAAATGCTATTCGATCTTTCAAACTACTGGATATTCATCCTAGTGATTGCCGCAATTTACGTTGCAATCAGCACATTTGTCCAGACTAACGTCGGCGGCAAGGGGCGCTTCAAAAAAATACAGGAGGAAATGAAAGACCTCCAGGTAAAGATGATGGCCGCCGGGAAAAGCAAGAATGACAAGGAACTCGACGAGCTTTTCAAGCAGAACTGGAAGCTCACAATGGAAATGATGAAGTTGCAGTTCATGATGTTCGGCTTCCTGCTTGTCGTGCTGGCGCTTTTGATCTGGTTCTTCCCCATGGTGGAAGCGGGTTTGCAAGACGACATTCACGTGCCACTTTACGATGACGGGCTTTCGGCCCATTGCGACACTGAAATAAACGATGGCATATTCTCAAATTGTTACGCAATTCCCGCAGACGCCGAGAAAGGCGCCTGGGTGGTGGATGCATACTTGCGCTCAAGCACAAATGAGTCAATCGCCCGCAATGCAACAGCAATTTACGTTGACGGCGGCGTGCCGCAGGACATTTGGCTTCAGGCCCACTCGCAAGGCGGCATTTGGGACGGGCTGATGGGCAAAACGCCATACACGTTGAACATTACAACCGACAAGCAGAACTACGCACTCGGCGAAACAGTTTCCATTCATGCATTTTCCGTGCCGGCAAAGCCGGAAGGCAGCCAATTGACGGCAGTTATCGACGCAGGAACCCGCTTCCAGGCAGACCTGCCATTTGCGCTACCTTTAATAAACATCCGTCGCATAATCGGCTCCTACGGCGTATTCCTGTTCTCAGCATTCCTGTTGAGCATGGCATACACGCTTGGAAAGGCCGTTTATACAGCCGCTTCAAAGAAAAAACCATAACGAATGAGGGGTTAACATGCCAGTTCCGAAAAACCGTTCAACATCCGTGCGAAAAATACACGTTCGCGTGCCCAAGAGGGGACACGTATTGCACTTCAAGCGCAGGCTGAAGGGAAAAACGCAGTCATGCGCACTGTGCGGCTCACAGCTGCCAGGAGTGGCGCGCAGGAAAACGCCCAACCGCAAATACGGCGGCAACCTTTGCACCGCCTGCTCAAGCCGCGTGCTTACGACAAGAAGCAGGCTCTCAGCGGGAAGCATAACGCTTTCCGATGTAGACGTAAAAATACAAAAATACGTAAAGTGAAGCCAATTCGTAGAGGCTCGCTATGATCATTTGCATCTCTGGATTATCCGGAAGCGGCAAAAACTCGGTTGGAAAGCTCGTTGCCGACAAACTAAGGCTACGGCTTATCGACCCAACATTCAAGACGATTGCGGCAAAGCAGAAGATGAGTTTGCTTGATTTCCACAAGAAGGCGGAACACGAGCATTCGATTGACAAGAAATTTGACGATGCGCTTATAGCATCAACAAAGGGCGGCAACTGTGTTGTCTGCACTTGGCTCGGGCCCTGGATGATAAAGAACGCGGACATCCGCGTCTGGCTCTACGCGCCCTCGGCTGCCCGCGCAACGCGCGTGGCAAAGCGCGACGGCATGGCGGTTGACGAGGCAAGCAGGCACATCGCCGAGCGCGATGAATCAAACCGCCTGCGCTACCTCGACATATACACGATAGACATTTACGATCACTCGGGCTTTGACCTCGTGATAAACTCAGAGATTTACAAGCCCGAGCAATCCAGCGAAATCATAGTTGCCGCGGCTCTCTCCAAAAAGGGAGCAGCAAAAAAGACAGAAATAAAAAAATCGAAAAAGAAAAAGTAACGTTAATTTGGTGATAAATATGGCAGCAATTCAAATCGGACGCGTATGCATAAAGACAAAGGGCCGCGACTCGGGCGAAAAGGTAGTCGTGACAAAAATCATCGACGAGAATTTCGTGATGATAAAGTCCTCCTCGCGCAAGAAAACGCCGGAGAGGAAGTGCAGCGTGCTTCACCTCGAGCCGACTGAGACGACGGTGTCCTGAAGTTATTTTTCATTTTTAATTTTTGTTTTTTATTTTCATTTTAATTTTTCTCTGCAGTTTCATCCGCGCAGAGGTTCAACATGGATAAGCAGCCCCTATCAATCCTCACTGAATCTTCCTTCATAATAGTGGACAAGCCGCGCGGCCCCTCTTCTCACGAGGTGACTGCATGGGTGCGCAAAATTCTCGGCTCAACAAAAAGCGGGCACTCCGGCACACTTGATCCGAATGTATCGGGCGTTCTCCCCGTAGCACTCGGAAAAGCCTCCAAGCTCCTCATGTACCTAACCTCGAAGGACAAGCGCTACGTCTGCCTCATGAGGACTGGGCGTGAAATGACAGAACGTGAAATGAAAGGCATTTACGTGCGCTTTGTGGGCGTAATAACTCAGACTCCGCCGAAAATGAGCGCGGTGCGGAAAAAGCCCCGCAAGCGCAAGGTTTATTATATTAAGCATCTCCAAATACGAAAACGCGACGTGCTTTTTGAGGTGCATTGCGAGGCTGGCACATACATACGTGTGCTGGTGGCAGATTTCGCCCGTTTTACCGACGGAGCGGAAATGCTTGAACTTCGGAGAACCTCAGTGGGTTCCATCGAAGAGAAAAGCTCGCACACGCTACAGGCAATATCAGACGCCTACTGGCTCGCCAAAGAGAAGCACGAAGAAGATAGGATCCGCAGCATGCTTATCCCTGCGGAGGAAGCTTTACAGCTTCCAAAAATCGTCCTTCGGGACGCCGCCATAGAGGCGGTTTGCGCCGGGGCGCTTCTGTTTGCGCCCGGGGTCGAGAAGCACGACGTGGCAATCACGCGCGGGTCGCTTGTCGCACTGGTCAGCCGAAAGGGTGAATTGGTGGGAGTAGGGCGCGCAGAAATGTCCTCGCAGGAATTATTGATGAAGAAGAAAGGCACAGCCGCTGTGATAGTTAGGATCATGATGAAGCGAGGAACGTACAAGAAAGAATGGTAAACGGTAACGGGGTTATGCCGGGTTCGCATAACCTGGTAGTGCGCATGCCTGGAAAGCATGTGGTCGCAAGGCCATATGGGTTCTGGCGTCATTTGGCGTTTTTGCATCCAAAAGAGCGCCGCCTAAAAATCCCATACCCGGCGTTCCCTTTACATTCACGAAAAAAATTCGAATGAAAAAAGAAAGGTGAATATTGATGGCTGAAAAAACAGATTCAAAACATGGCGGCGAGAAACCGCACGAAAAGCAAGGAGGCTTTACGGGCTCAAAAACCGCACAGGCCGACAAGCAGGGTCGCGAACAGCAGCGAGGCAGGCCGCAGCAAATTTCAACAAAACCGATAGTTTCTGCTTCTGGAAAAGAGGTAAAAGGCATTGTGCGCCTTGCAGGAAAAGACCTTAGGGGCTCCCTTCCTCTGCGCCGCGCAATTGTTTCAGTAAAAGGAATCGGCATTAACCTTGGCGAAGTGATTTCAGTCATCGCCTGCAACCAGCTCTCAGTCACCGAGGAATCGATGGTGGGCGAGCTTTCCGAAGAGCAGGTTGAAAAACTCGAACACATCCTCAAGAACCCATCAGAATTCGGAGTGCCGCTCCGCATGCTCAACAGGCTGAAGGACATGTACACTGGCACTGACGGGCATCTGATCGGCTCTGATCTCACTTACACTGTAAGGCAGGACATTGACCACGAAAAGGACGCCAACACCTGGAAGGGTTACAGGCACGCATACGGGCAGAAGGTCCGTGGGCAGCGAACCCGCACCACGGGCAGGACAGGAATGACTGTCGGCGTCATGAGGAAGGCAGTTCTCGCAGGCGCAGCGGCGGCCGCACAGGTCGCAGGCGCACAGGCAGCAAGCGCACCGGGCGCAGCACCGGGAGCAAAGGGCGCAGCGCCGGCAGCAAAGGGCGGCGCACCGCCAGCAGGAAAAGCACCGGCAGGCGCACCAGCGGCAAAGGCAGCGCCGGCAGCAAAGGCGGCACCTGCAAAGAGCGAGGCAAAGAAGTGATCTTATGGGTGACCCACGAAAACTCAAAAACCGATATTCCAGCCCGAGGAAAGTTTGGGACGCAGACCGCATCAAGACTGAAGGCGCGCTCTCAACCGTCTACGGCCTGAAGAACACGCGCGAAATTTGGATGGTGCTTGACAAGCTGAAAAAGGCACGCAGAGGCGCAATGAAATACCTCTCGCTTGGCGCAGACGGCCAGGAGCAGGCGCAGCCTCTCATGAAGAAGCTCGCCCGCCAGGGGATAATTTCGCCTGACTCGAAAATCGACGACATTCTCTCGCTGTCAGTAGAAAACTTCCTTGACAGGAGGCTGCAATCCCGCGTCATGAAAAAGGGGCTTGCACGAACTGCAAAGCAGGCGCGCCAGCTCATCACGCACGGATTCATTTCGGTGAACGGCAAGAAGGTGACAATCCCCTCTTACCTTGTGACGGTTGAAGAGGAAAACCTCATCGCCTACTACAAGCCGATAGACATTTCCGTCCACGAAGAGGACAAAAGCAAAAAGTTGAGCGCACCCAAGGAAGGCGAGCCCGCAGGCGAGAAAGCGTCCGAGGCTCCCGCCGCGGAATAAATTTAACTGGTGATATTTGTGGCTGAAGAAAAAATACACGAAACGGAAAAGAAAGAGCACGCGCACGTTCACGAGAAGAAAGTTGAAGAGGTTGCAAAGCCAATCGCAACCGCTCCGGCTGAAACTCCGGCAGCAACCGCTCCAGTGGCGGCAGGAACTCCTCCGGCGGGCGCAGCACCAGCACCCGCCCCATTCATAAGGCGCGAATACAAGTGGGCAGTCTGCCACGTATTCTCCTCGAAGAATGACACGATAATAACAGTCACCGACCTGTCCGGCGCAGAAACAATTGCAAAGGCATCGGGCGGCATGATTGTAAAGGCAGACCGCGACGAGGGCAAGCCCTACGCGGCAATGCAGGCTGCAGGAAAGGTCGCAAACGAAGTGAAGAACCGCGGAATAACAGGCCTTCACATCCGCATACGCGCGCCGGGCGGCCACGGGACAAAAACCCCTGGGGCAGGCGCACAGGCAGTGGTCCGCGCACTCGCGAGGATGGGCCTGCGCATCGGCAAGATTGAGGATGTAACTCCAACCCCGACCGACACGACAAAGAGGCCGGGCGGCAGGCGCGGACGCAGAGTATAATCTCTCAGGTGGTCTTGATGGATATTGAAATGATACGCGAAAAGGACAACAAGCTCGAGTTCTCGCTAAAGGGCGGGCCTGTTTACTTCGCGAACCTCATACGCAGGTACGCAATCGGACAGGTGCCGGTCTTTGCAATCGACCGCGTGACGTTCTACGAGAACTCCTCGCCGATGTTCGACGAGTACCTTGCGCACAGGCTGGGCGAGGTGCCACTCACGTCAGACGTAGCGCGCTCAAATGACGAAATAGTCCTCACACTCGAGGCATCAGGCCCGGGCGTGGTCTATTCCAAGTCTCTCAAGAGCACCGACTCGAAAATAAAGGCGGCGCTTGACGACATACCTCTCCTGAAATTGCTTGAAGGGCAGAATCTGCGCCTTGAGGCAAAGGCAAGAAGCGGAATCGGCCGCGAGCACGGGAAATTCCAGGCGGGATTGATTTCATACGAAGTGCTCAAGCCAAACGAGCTTCGCCTCAAGACCGAATCGTTCATGCAGATTGAGCCGCGCGCGCTTTTGGCAAAATCAGCCGATCTCGTGATAGCAAAGTGCGAGGAACTCGAAGAGGCTCTCGCAGAAGTGAAAAAAGCAAAGGAGTGATGTGATTATCCCGATAAGCGTGGGGGTGGCAGAGCTAGGTCAAATGCGCTAGCTTGAGGGGCTAGTGCCTTAGGGCTTCGAGGGTTCAAATCCCTTCCCCCACATTCCCGATAAAAAACTAAAATGGTGTTTCTATGAAGAAAGCAAAATTCTCTGAAAAAAACCTGAAGATATCCGCGGCACTCTCGCCAGAGGTTAGGAAAACCCTCTTCTGGAGGCGCGTGCTCGAGCTTTTGCAAACCGCGTCCCGCAAGCGCGTGGGCGTGAACGTGAGCAGGATTGCGCAGTACGCAAAAGACGGCCAGCTCGTAATAGTGCCTGACAAGGTGCTTGGCACCGGCGCAATAAAGATAAAAGTGACCGTTGCAGCAGTTTCATTCTCGCAGTCCGCAAAAAAGATAATCGAGACGGCAGGCGGAAAAACGATCACGATTGCAGAGGCGGCAAAGAAGAACGCCACCGGCAAGGACGCAGTAATACTGAAGTAAGTGTGTGTGAAAGCAAAATTTTCAAAGGTGAATATGATGGTAGTAATTGACGCAGACGGCGCTGTAATTGGAAGGCTTGGCGCACGCATATCCAAGCTCCTCCTTGCAGGCAACCAGGTTGAGGTAATAAACGCCGAAAAATCGGTGATGCTAGGCTCGCTTCCGGCGGCAAAGGAAAGGTTCCTTTCAAGGCGCCACCAGAAGAACAAGCGCAACCCCGAGGAATCCCCTCACTGGCCGCGAAGCCCGCACCTGCTTCTCCGCAGGATGATCCGCGGCATGCTTCCCTGGAGCAGCCAGAGGGGCCGCGACGCATATCACAGGCTCAAGGTAACGGCGGGTTCTCCGCCCAACATGGGAAAGCCGACAAAGATAAAAGAGGCATCGTCTGAGAGCAAGCACGGATTTTTCACGCTTGAGGAATTCTGCAAGGAAGTCGGCTACCACGGCAAGAGCACACACGGAAGTTGAATGGTGAGCATCTAAAAATCGGTGATTTTAATGGCAGCAACAACAAAAAAGAAGGCAAAGAAAAAGAAGGAGGTTCACGAGAGCGTGTTCCGCGGCAAGCGCAAGGAATCAATCGCGCGCGCGTCCATCTCCAAGGGCAAGGGCGTTGTCAGGATAAACAGCCAGCTGCTCGCCTCGCTTGAGAACAAGTACGCCCGCGAAATAATCGCCGAGCCACTCCGAATCGCCCCCGAAATAGCCTCGCAGGTTGACATTTCACTAAACGTTGTTGGTGGCGGAGCGATGGGCCAGGCACAGGCGTGCCGCGTGGCAATCGCACACGCGCTCATAGGATTTTCCGGCGACGAATCCGTCCGCAAGAAAATTCTCGAGCACGACAGGTTCATGCTGATTGAGGACTCCAGGCGTGTTGAGCCCAAGAAATACAAGGGCCCGAAGGCGCGTGCGAGGTTCCAGAAATCGTACAGATAGAGAGAACCAACTTGAGGTGTCATATCTATGTACTTCCCAATACGCTGTTTCACTTGCGGTGCGGTAATCGCGCACCAGTACGACGAGTACGCAAAGAAGGTGAAAGACGGCAAGAACCCGGCAGAAGTGCTGGAAGGCATGGGCGTGGAACGCTACTGCTGCAGAAGGATGTTCCTCGGCCACGTGGAAGTCATGGACAAGATCTCAAGGTACAGAAGGAACTGATGCCTCCCTGGTCTTGTGGTATTTTAGGCGGGAAACGCAGTTTGCCCGCCCCCTTTATATTATCTTTTTTTCATACGCTTAGCGTCAGGGATGGGAATATATGCGCGATGAATCTCCACAATCAGGTATAGGTTCCAAACCAACTACTTCTGAATCAGACAAACCAAACTTCTTTAAGAAATATTCTGCGCACGGCGTTATTGCGGCTATTTTAATCGGATTCACATATTTCGGGATAAAAATAGCCTCGCTCGAACAGCCTCCAAACGCCAATGAAAAACAAGGCACAGAGCAGCAAGCAAACACGCAAAGCCAGACAAAGCCAGACGATGCCTATATGACCAAAAAAGACCAGCAAGAGCTCAATGAAAAGCTCGAGCAGCTCAAAGAGCACATGTCCAACGGTACTTTGGGATTGCACAAGGGCGTGCGGGTCAGAGACCTTCAGGGCAATAAATTTGGTTCGGTGACGGTTGGAGCCGGTGGCAAAATACTACACGCATCTGAGAATGAAATCTCCAAGCGCATCAATCCCAATGACACACTCATTCTCTTATTGGTGAAAAATGAGAATTATATCCGCGTCAAGGAGACAAAGTATTCTGACGAGGTCGACAGCACAATCCAGTCCAACATGCCAACTGGCTGCACAGCAATCCTTCGGCTCAACAATAAGGAAATAATTGTCGATGTTGCGGGCGTGGACACGGTCAAAAAACAAGCGATGCAAAAAGACCAGCTCGAATGCGCGCTTGTGAATGCGGGAATGCTTGTCAAGAGCCGCATTTCCATCAATGCTACGAAAATGACTGGAAATTTCGCAAGCAAGGCGCTCGAAAGCAATGGCAAATTCATAGACAGGCGCTACTGGAACACATCTAATCTCAAGCCGGTTAGGCAATCACACCTCGATGCCGCATTCAACAGGAAAACCGCAAGGATGACATCTGCGGGCAGGAAGTAGGCGCTTCTCTTAAAAACCTATCTTAGCCCATGATAACACCCTGGCGTCAGTTGACGTCATGAATGATAACTGGCTAGAAATCCGTAAAGCAGATTTGGGGCCTTGGGGTAACCTGGCTAGCCTTCCAGATTGGGGTTCTGGAGATTCGAGAAGTTGTGGAAGAAACGATTTTCTTCCGCATCCCGAAAATTCAAATCTCGAAGGCCCCATTTATTGTAATGGGTCAGTTCAAGAGTGGCGGATTCCAAGCGCCTGTGAAGGATCCAAACAAAGGTGAAACAAATGGCAGAGAATTTTTTAATAAAGCAGGAAATGTATCTTGAAGCCGGCATACATATCGGCACCAAGATCAAGACAATCGACATGAACGGCTTCATCTACAGGATGAGGAACGACGGCCTTTACGTTCTTGACTTGAGAAAAATCGACGAGCGGATCCGCCAGGCGGGAAAAATGCTCGCACAGTACGCGCCCGAGGAAATACTCGTAGTGGCATCGCGCACCTATTCGGGCAACGCGGCAGCAGTGTTTTCGCAGCAGACCGGCATCAAGGTCTACCAGGGCAGGTTCATACCTGGCATGCTGACAAACATACACCGCGGAGACTTCATAGAGCCGAAACTTATCCTTATCTGCGACCCCAAGGGCGAGCGCCAGGCGGTCACGGAAGCAGGCAAAATGGGAATACCGACAATCGGGCTTTGCGACACCGACAACGTGACCATGTTCATAGACTTCGTGGTCCCGTGCAACAACAAGGGGCGCCGCTCGCTTGCGCTTCTCTTCTACCTGTTCTCGCGCGAATACATGATGGGCAAGGGAAAGATCGCGTCATACGACGAGTTCACCACGCCCCTCTCGCAGTTCGAGGCAGAAAAGCCCGAAGACGGCGCAGAGGCGCCTGCGCAGGTGGGCGGAGCGGAATCTGTTGAAGCCGCGGCAGCATCTCAGGAAGAGGCACCAGCCGAGCCTGTAGTCTCCGAGTCAACCGAGGCGCCTGTCGAGAAAAAGGCAAGCAGGAAGAAGGAGAAATCCGACGAAGCTCCTGAAGAATAAGCGGCTTTGTTTTTTCTTTCTACTTTTTTATTTCTTTTTTTATTTTTTCTTTTGTTTCTTTTTTAATTTTCGTTTTCTGTTTTATTTTATCAATCATTTTTTTTATTCTTAATCTATCTTAGTGCCCTAATCAAAAGCAGCCTTCCTTATCTTTTTGCACGTGCTTTCCAAATCTTCCCTGATTGTTTTTACCCGTTCCGGGTCGGTATTTACCGCGAGCGTCGCCTGGGTTTTTTCGCCCAGGTAATCAAGCGCCATCAGCCATTCATCAGTGCTAACCCGTATGCCCTCTTTCTTTGCGTTTATCAAGTCATCTATCGCAAGATGCGTCTCTTTGAGCATGCGGAATGCAGCGTCTTCCGCGCGCTCCTGCTTTTTTTCCTCATGCGCCCTTATGTTCTCGATCACACTGCCAATCTTCTCGTTGAAAAGCATGAGTTTTTCCCTGGCTTCGCGGTCTTGTACCCTGTTTAGAATCGTCTCCCCTATTCTTATGAGGCGGGTCAAGTCTTTGGTTATACCAGCGAGCGGCTTCTGTTCATTTTTCAGTATATCTACTGTTTTGGTGCAGACATCTGCAAAATTCTGCGCGATTTCCATCTCTTTCGTGCGTCTTGCCTGGATGAATTCCTCATATCCTTCGCTGCCCTCCAGCACATGATCTGCAACAATGTCTGCTTTCCTTATCGCGTCTCTCAGGAATTCCTGCGACTGCGGGTCTGAAAACTTTTCACTGGCGCACAGTTTTGCAGCCGCCTCTGATATTCTCTTAAGCGCAGTGACAACTTCTTCCCGGTTGCACCCCTTGTCAGGCAACTTTTTTGCCTCGGCAAATACGTCGTCAAAGCATTTCTCGAGAATCTCGCGCTTGACGATCGCATCGTCCTTCATATTGAAATCGTTTAATCTAGTTGTTTTGCTGTTTGTCCCGGGCTGATTCTGGTTTTCACTGCCGATTTTGTTTTCTTTCTTCCCATCGTTATTCAATTGCCCTTGGACTACCATCTAATCGCTTCTTTACTGTTCAGAACCCTTTATAAAACTAGTGTTAAAAGAAGGTTAAAAGTGAGTGAGGCCACTCATTGCCCAATCTGCTTGGAACTATGACTCCGAGTCTTTGGCAACTTTTTAGTTGCCGAACAGATTGTCACAGCTTACCTTGTCTGGCCCGGGCGTAATAGGTGCGCACAGGCTCTGATTGTAGGTTACGCGCGCCGCGCGGTAGTAGCATTTGTTCTTCCACTCCTCTGAAATCACATTCGCGCAGTCTGATGCAATTGGCCCGCTTTCAGAAGATGTGCCCCTTGAGTAGCAGTCATTCCGCTGCCCCTCGTTTTCGAGCGGGTTGCAAAGCGAAGGCATGCTGTTTACGTCTGCCGCATAATAATAGCACGCTATCTTGTTCAGGCTGTTTACTATCTTGGGGCACGACACAGTATTCCCTGCCTGCGTTGCATAATCTGAGTAGCACTGGTCCCGTTCCACTTCTTCTTTCGGCCTGGCGCAGTATTTCATGTCGTTTTGCTTTACTGCTAAGTAAAGGTAACAGCTGTCTGCGTACGTGCTTCCGGCTGTTGCAAGGCTGCACGTGTCCGAGTCGTTGAAAGTCTTTGCCGTCTTTTCATAGCATGAGTCAGCCACTGGCGTTGTCGGCGCATTCCTGCATTCTGCGGCGCTCTTCATC
>JAPLWZ010000114.1 GCA_026396335.1 Microcaldota archaeon
GTAGCTGCCCATGGAAGGCTGGCTTTCAAGCACGCCCACTTTCGATGTTCCGTGCTTTGCTGTGAACGTTGACTCGAACTGGCCGCTTGTGCCGCACAGGGGAACAATTTTCCCTTCCCCTCCGGGGTGTTTTGGGATGAAGCTTGTCACGTCGTAAACTTTGCCCTGGTACGCGATCCAGCAGTCAGTGTCCAGATTGTGCGCTGCAAGCTGCGCCGCAGTTATTCCTGTTGCTGCAGGCGGTGATGGCGGCGTTACGGTGGAGTTATCTGCCGGTGGCGCCGGGGGAGTCGTGCTTATGTTTTCAGCTGGCGGTGCCGGGGGCTGCTGCTCTGAGCCTGCTGGCGGCTGCTGCCCGATTGCTGCCTGCTGCGTGTTCTGCTGCGGTGCTGGCGCCTGTTGCTGCCCAGACGCGCCCGCGCATCCGTAAAGCAATAGCGCTGCGACCAATATCATGACAAATAATGCCTTCATATTCACACCTCGATTATTCGATTGTTTCATCCGTTAATTCCACAACGTATTATCCCTATTTACTCGTTCCGACGTGCTTGTAGCGGCACAGGCTTGAAGCGAGAAGAAAGCTATTAAAGCGTTAGAGAAGAGTCTATCGCTATGGCGATATCCGAGTGCCCCTCGTGCACATTTCACATACCGATTGAGTCAAACATGCAGGAGGGCGACGTGATCGAGTGCCCGGATTGCGGGGCAAAACTCAAGCTTGTGTCGCTTATGCCGCCATTATTCGAGGAAATTAAAGAGGAATGATTATGAAATTGATTCATTTTGCATTGGCACTTTTCCTTTTCTCCAGCATATGCTTTTCGCTTTGGAATTCCACATTCACTGTTCGGGCGCTTGACCTGAATGGAAAAGCAGTGGAGAACGCGGACGTTTCAATCGTTTATCAAAAGATGGCTGCACTATCTGAAGATGACGGGCTTCTGGAGGGGCTGACCGACGCAAACGGCAACTTCCTTGCTGAACTTGAAAATAAAGTCAACACGGCCTCTCAAACTTACAAGGCGAAAATTACTGTTTCCACAGATTATTGGGCCGGTGAGGCAAGGCGGCTGGAATTGAACAACACTGCGAACAATTACACGTTCATTGTGCCTGTGACGCTAAACGACATCCAAGTGCTGGTTCTTTCAAGCAAAAATGCGCATGTGGAGGGCGCATCTGTATTCGTTGGCGGCAAGCACCCGATCAAGCGATCCACAGATGCATTTGGCGCAGCGTCCATCAGCATGCCCGAAGGCGTGGCTTTCACAGGCGTTGCAACATACAATGATTTCAGCAAGCAGTTTTCAAGCAAGGATATTTCGGAAAGCGCAGGCGGCAAAGTTCTTACGGTGATCCTGCCTGAAACCCCAAATGCCGCAAGCAGCCCAATAACGGCAAATGGCACGGGCAACTTCGCCCTGCAGCTTCTCCTTGCAAACGGCTCGGTCGCGCAAAACCAGCAGATCCGTGTTGCGTATGCGGGGCAAACATACAAAGTCATAACTGATTCAAATGGCATTGCGCAGTTTGCATTGAGCGGCAGGGGCCAAGTAAAAGCAATTGTCACGCAAAACGAATACGATTACCCGTTCGCGTTTGATTACACTGGGCAAAGGTCAACCACAATCGCGCTTTACCCGCTTCTGCAAATTTCATCCTTTACTTCAGTTCCGGACGGCAACGACTGCTATCGCGTGATTGCCAACGTATCCGATCCGCGGACCAGCCTTCCGCTGGATGTGCAAATGTCAAAGTTCGTATCGCTTTCAAACACCAGCCTGCCGGTGAGCGGCGAATTTGGCGGAATATTCACCTCCCGGCTCTGCATAAGGGCGGAAACAAAAGTGGTGGTGCGCGCCACCAACAAGTACGAGGCAGCCGGTGCGGTGATTGTGCTCACGCCGCAAAATGTGCAGGTCGGGCCAATCGCGCTTCCTTCACTGCCTTCATCAAAACCAGCTGAACCGGTGGCAAAGCCAAAACCGATTGAAAATCCTGAAAATTTTATCCTTCCCGCATTTTTGATCGGCGCAGTTGCGATAATAGTGATCTTGCTCGTGTTTGGCAGGCGATACCTCACAAGGATTCCTCGCTTCATTGCAGAATACCTGCACAAGACAATGAGGGACACGCAAAAGAAGCGCCCAAAGATCCCGCAAATGCCGCCATTCGGAGGCGCGGGCAATGCGGGTGAAGAAGGCGGGCTTCCGCCTGAAGCAGAGCCGCCTTCGGAGTAAGAAGGGAAAGGTTTAGCGGCTATAATCTGATTATTCCTTTATTATCTACTTCAGCCTGATTGCATCCAGGTTCATCGGCGCCCTGCTTTCAATGTGCATCATGCGCGCAATGGTGCTTGACAAGTCGTCGCACTTCTTTTCGTCCCCGTGGAGCGTGAATACGCGTTCCGGCTTTGGGCGCATGTTCTTGAGAAGCGATAAAAGCTGCGGCCTGTCTGAGTGGCCCGAGTAGCCTTCAACCGTGTCTATTTCCATGTTGATTTTGAGCGAAGTTGCGCGCCCGTCCTCGCCTGTAGTTGAGATTTCCTTCATGCCGCGCTGGATTTTCCTGCCAAGCGAAAGCGCGGACTGGTAACCAACGAAGAACATTGCGTTCCTCTGGTCGTCTGCGAGAAGCTTCAGGTATTCAACGGAAGGCCCGCCGGACAGCATGCCCGATGGCGCTATGATGATTGCCGGGTCGCCTTCTGCAATTTCCTTCCTGTCTTTCTTTACCGGCTCGAATATCTTTGATTCGAATGGAGAATCGTTTGAGAGTATGCGCCTCTGCACATTGTGCCTGAGGTACTCCGGGTAAGCAGTGTGAATGGCAGACGCCTCGAGAATCATTCCGTCCAGGTAAACCGGGACGTTGAAGTCCTTGTTCCTGCTTGCGTACTCCTCGAATACCAGCATGATTTCCTGCGAACGCCCCACTGCGAATGTCGGAATGAGCACCTTGCCTCCGCGCTTGCAGGTGGCAAGCGAAAGTTCCACCAGCCTCTTGTCCGCGTCAAAGCGGTTTGGCTGCACGTCATTCCTGCCGCCGTATGTAGAGTCCATGAAGAATGTTTCAACGCGCGGGAAGTTCGTGTTTGCCTGGTCGAACAGCCTGGTGAAGCCGTACTTTATGTCACCTGAGAACACCATGTTGTGCAGCCCCTCGCCTATGTGAAGGTGCACCATGGCGCTTCCGAGGATGTGCCCGGCATTGTAGAATGTGAGCTTGATTTCAGGCGTGATGTCAATCACTTCGCCGTAGTCAGCAGTGACCATGTGAGACAGTTCTTTTTGTATGTCCTTGATGCCGTACGGCGCCTGGTACTGCGAGTTCTTGTTTGCAATGGAAACAAAGTCCATCTGAAGCAGCATGGCAAGCTCGCGGGTGGGCGGGGTGCAGTAAACCGGCCCGTCATATCCGTATGCGTACAGGTACGGGATGAATCCGCAGTGGTCCATGTGCGCGTGCGTGAGCACGACTGCGTCAATCTGGTCAAGCTCAAGGTTCATTGCGTTAAGGTAAGGATAAGCTTTGGTTGGCTCGAATGTTTCGGGGTTTATGCCGCAGTCCACAATCACGTTGCTGTTCGGCGTTTGAACGAGCGCGCACGAGCGTCCGACTTCATAGAAGCCGCCAAGCGCAGTGACTTTCACCCAGTCCGACTTTGTTGCATTGGTGGAGCAGATTTTCTTGCCCAAATTAACCAGGAATTTCTTGCGCGAAACCGCCTCTTTGAGCAGTGTGTTTCGCACGCCCTTTATTGTTGATGAAGGCATGGTCGGCGTCCTGAGAACTATGGGCGCCCATTTTGTGCGCTCGATTATCGCCTTGAGCGTCAAGCCGCCCTTGCCGATTACCAATCCGGGCTTGAGTGCGTCAATGTTGACTTCGCAAAACTCCGGGTTGAAGTGCACTGCGGAAACGCCGGCATCCTGCGGAATCAGTTCCTTGATTATGGCGACTGCCTCGTCCGGAGGAAGAAGCGCTGACGGGTCTGATTTTACAAGTATTCTCTTTCGCAAGGTGCCTGCAATCTTCCTGATGAGCTGGTCGTTTGCGTAAAAAGCGCTGATGTCTTTTAAGTAAATAACAATGTCTAACCCTTCTGCTTCGACCTTTGTCATTCTGCATTCGCTGGGTACTAGCTCATGCAGTTTTTTCTCTATTTCCTTCAGGTCCAAGCAAGTCGCCTCTAAATCTTATTAATGCCAAATTTTTTGGTCGCGTCAAATCAGACCTATTGCAACATTTTCTCAACTTCAGTTCGCTCGTATCTCTTGAATCCGGCTTTTGTCACCGTGATAAGATCCACGTGCTCGCCTGTTGCCGCATCGCGCTTCATCGCTGCCGAAATTGCGCGCGCTGCGCAGCGGATGTTGTCCTTTATCGTGCCGTTCTCTTTGAATGTCTCTTCAAGCACGCCGTATGCTACAGGCGAGCCGGAACCGGTTGAAGTGTATTTCGCCTCGGTCAGTCCGCCCATTGCGTCAAGCGAGTAAATTTCAGCCTTGTCATCCATGCCGCCTATGAGCAGCTGCACGTAAAACGGGTACCACTTGTAGTTGTGAAGCAGGTTTGAGAGGAGCGAAGCAGCCGCCTTCGTGGTGATGTTCCTGCCATGCTTCAATTTGTAAAGTGAAGCTTCAGCCTGCATTAATCGGATGAGCGCCTGTGCGTCGCCAACTCCGCCTGCAATGGTCATTGAGAGCCGGTCGTCGATCTGGTAGATTTTCTGTATGTCCTTGTCGGCGATGAAGTATCCCATGGTGGCGCGGCGGTCTGACGCCATGATTATGCCGTCCGTGCAGACAAGGCCAACAGTAGTTGTTCCGGTCTGGAGAGTCTTCTTGCTGAAATCGTTTTGCTCTTGAGCCGCCATGATGATCGCCTCTTTGTCTTGTTGTAGTTTAATTCAAATTCTTCGCTCTTAGAAGTAAAAATTTCATAGATAGAAGAACAGAACTGTCGTCTATAGGAAAAGAAATGCTTAAATAGGTATTGACCCGCACTGCGAATCTGCCATCAATTAAGCCTTGACAAAAAAACCGTAATCCTTGGAGAAAACATATCCCGGCATTGGCGTTATCCTGTGCGCCAAGTAGCCCTTTTTTACAAAGTATTCGCTTACTTCCGATTCCCGAAACGCGCGCCCGGATGCGTGTTTTTCACTGCACAGCCTGCGTTCGAGGTTCAAAATGAATTGCGGAACGTCATGCTCAAATTTCTCGTAATTATGGTAATATTTCAGTTCGATTTTGCTGAATTCAATGAACTTTTTTGTCGCAGCATAGGAGAAATAGCCCATCACTTTGCCATCGGGGCCTATTGATGCGACGTGGAAATAGCGGAGGTCCGTGGCGGCTGCTTCTATGCTCCACGATGTCAAATCAAAAGAGGATGGGTAGGCGCTGTTCTCCAGGAGCATCTGCCTGCGGAAATTCGGGTGGGTGTGGATGCTCCTGATCTCGCCCTTGCGCGGATTCCTGCCAATCACTTCGTCTTCCGTTCTTTTAGTGGCAGCTGGGTTAAGCGGGCCTGACCTGCGGCCATACCAACCCATTTCGTACCTGTCTATGTCCTTGGTCGCCTCTATCTGATCGCGCACAGGAGTTTTCTTTTTGATATTGCCCTTGCTGAGGCGTGTCAATGCTCGCATATGTGGTATTAGATGTCTTTAAGTATATAAAGTTATCCTCAGGAGCAGTTCTATTTGCCCTTTTGCATGAGGTTGAATGCAATATTGATGAGCGCGGCAAAAGTGGCGCACGCATTGAGCACAATGAATGCCATGTCGTTGAGCACGATGGCATGCCAGGTGAGAAGCGCGCTTCCTGCGCCTGAAAGGAGCGCGAACGATAAGGGCACCTGCGATTTTTTTCTCCTGATTATCTGGAGAAGCTCAACAGCCCAGCCGAAAAGTATGAGTGCCGCGCCTGCAATTCCGTAAAAGTCCGCCATCAAATCAGCATCTATAGCACGGGTTGAAAGAATATATATATTCTGTGTGAAATTTCACAAAATAAGCAAAAAGGGTGATTGATTGAACAAGATGAATGCAATATTTGTGCTGGCGGTTCTCGTTTCAGCATACTCAGTAATAGGCGCAGTTGGGGGAAAAGCCGCGGTGAAGCCTGACTTGGTGATATTGAGCATTAACGCACCGTCCACCTTCAGCAACGGAGTTCCGACAATGGTAAATGTAACCACCAAGAACCAGGGTGACAAGTTCGCAGGCGCGTCCACGACAAGACTGAATGCGTATGGTCTTCAGTATAGTGCAGTGCCATCGCTTGCAGCTGGTGCAACATATATTTCGTCGTTCATTGTCACGTGTAACAACGGCGGCAATAACTCGAGCATCTTCACGCTCTATGGCAATGCAGACATCTACAACAATGTCTTAGAGAGCAATGAGGGCAACAACCAGCTATCAATACAGAGAAGCTGCGTTTAAGCAGCCTCTTTCCTTTTTTTCTTTATTTTTTCTCAAAAAATAGCGTAAGCCTTAAACTTTAACTTTCACTCCTGCATCCGTCACATCGTATTTGTGCCAGGAAGGCGAGGCGCCGATAAGCCCGCGCACGTGCAGTTTATCCTCCTGGAACTCAACAACGCCGTCCATAAGGTGCTCGATCATCTTCACGTGCTTTTCCTCGTGCATGCCCTTTTCCACAACATACATTGCAGTTGTGCCCATGCGCCTGAACTTGCCTGTGATGAACTGCATGAATCGGAATACCGCCTCTGGCTGGTTTGTCTCAAGGAGCGAGGAAATCGAGTGGAAGCCCAGGCGGTGGTTGTCCGCGATCTGCGCGATTTGCTCCTGCAGGCCCGAGAGCTGCATTGAAATGGCGGAAAGGTCAGATGAGCCGCCCACATATGCGACAATGCCCTCATCCACAAGCGCGGGGTTGAACTGTTTTGAGTAGCAGTCAATCACCTGGAGAAGCCCGTTCTTTTCGTATTCTGCAAGCGACCAGCCTGAGCCTTCCATCATGGTTTTCCATTCTGCAAAGCCGTAATCAGTGAGCACGAATATGCCCGGAATATTCATCTGCAGCCCCTCGTAGATGAACTGCATGACAAGGGGCTTTTTCCCGCACAAGGGCTCGCCATAAAGCATGACATTGCCGGCAACGGGCAGCCCTCCGCCCAGTATTTCATCAAGCGACTTTATTCCGGTTGGAAGAAGCAAGTCATTTGGCATGGTGCACCTGATGATTAACCGATGGTCGATTTTCCGTCGTGGAATACATGCGCCGCATCTTTATAAACGTTCTTGGCGAATGAAAAAGTGGTTCACATGTCAAAGCTTCCAACAGTTCCTATTTCCAAACTGAAGCCGAACGTGCTGCCAGTAAGAAGGAACCAGGCAGACCTGCAGGCGGCTGCGCCGACTCCAAAAAGCCACACAGTGGAATACGAGAAGCGCGAGGGAGTCATTCCATCGGGCATTCCCGGGCTGGATGAGCTTATTGGCGGCGGATTCGAGCCTGCCTCAACCACGCTTGTGATGGGGGAAGCTGGCTGCGGCAAGACAACATTCGCTGCACAGTTCCTATATCACGGTGCAACCAAACTCAACGAGCCGGGCGTGCTTCTTTCGTTTGAAGAGCCATCCTCCTCAATAGTGAAGCACATGGCAAAATACGGCTTTGACTTTGCCGCGCTTGAAGAGCAGAACCTTTTCGCATCTATTAATTACAAGCCGCACGAGGTGAAAAAGCTCGTGGACGAAGGCGGCGGGCTTATTTGGGACACGATTTCCTCGCTTGGCGCAAAGCGCCTTGCAATTGATTCGCTCACATCCTATGCAATGCTTTTTGAGTCGCTCTACCAGGCGCGCGAAGCAGAGCTCCTGCTATTCGAACTTCTTCGAAAATGGGACTGCACCACTCTTCTTACTGCAGAAGGGCTGCAAACAGAGAGAATGAGGATAACAACAGGCATGGAATACCTGACAGACGGCGTGATACTCCTCCACCACCCGCGCTACCAGGCAGCGCGCTACCGCGCCATCGAAATACTGAAAATGCGCGGCACAAAGCACTCTGAAAAGATGTGCCCGTTCGAGTTCGTGGACACAGGCGGGATAAAGGTCTACCCTGGGGAAACAGTCTTCTTCGACATCAAGGACAAGCAGGAGTAAGTGAACAAACTAGCAGAATTACTTTTTCTCCATCCTTCTTTCAACATCCTTCTTGCTTCTTGCATCATCCACAATTGCAAGCCAGGAGTCGCCTATTTTCGCCATGTAGTTTCCGAATGTCTTTGAAAGCGAAATAGTCATGGGGCGGAATTTTCTCTTTGACTCAAGCGCAATGAGTGTTTGCCTTTCCACTTTCAGCATCCCCACTCTCTTCAGCCTTGGCAGCACGCGATTGTAGAATGTCGCTTTTGAAGCGCCTGTGCTTGAGACAAAGCGCCCTATTTCCTCGCCTGTGAGCGTGCCTTTTTCAAGCACTGTTTTCATGAATGCCTGCGCGAT
>JAPLWZ010000068.1 GCA_026396335.1 Microcaldota archaeon
ACGAGAAAGGGAAGCGCGCAGGAAGTAATCCTGGCAGTGGTGGTCAACATGCAGATTCCTGAAAACCTCCTTCAGAACACGGGCGCGGCGCTTGCGGCAGGCGCAGCGGTGCTTGCAATTTGCGGGCTGCTTTTTTCCGCAGTAATGTGTTTCGCGCTTCTGTCAGTCATTTCATCTACGGATAGCGCAATCTCGCCGCAGATAGACTCGGCAGTGATAGCAGTCGGGAACACGCAGTCAGTTCTTTCCTCTGCATCATTGTCTGCCGATTCGGCAACTGGCTCTCTCACCTCCATTTCGGGTGCGCTTTCCTCCTATTCTGATTCCGCAAAAAACATGGGGGATTCAATTTCATCAATCGCAGCAATTCCGCCCTTCTCGCTTGACAGCCGCCTATCATCCGCAGCAACCGCGCTAAAGGCATCCTCGTCTCAATTCGCAACAGCCAGCGCACAGATGGACGCAACCGCACAGAATGTGTCTGGCGCAGGCGCTATGCTTAGGAAGACAGGCGAAGACCTCTCGCTCGCATCCTCCTCGCTGCAGTCTGCAAAACTGCAGTTCAAAAGTGCAATAGGCATGGCGCAAATAGCTGCAATTGTACTTTCCCTGGCGCTCGCGGTTCTTTTCTCGTCCGTCCTTCTCATGTCAGTTTCAACACTGCTCACGCACTACCCGAGGTTGTTTGCAAATAAAAAACAAGAAAAAACGGATGAAAAGAAAAAGTAGGGCCAGCGGGCAATTCTCATTCTCGCCCATTGAGTATATTTAGGATTCTTTGGTGCTGGCGCCCGTTTGAAGACAGGAATTTCTTAGTTGAAAGACCCCACTTCTTCCCATCCAGGTCGGTCACCGCGGGTAACTGATATTTTCTTCCCGTTCATGGTGGATGGTTTTCCCTTCTCCGCGTAAAGCAGCTCCTTTTGCGGCACAAGGTAAATTCCGCCGGCGGTTGGCTTGCCGCCCGAGTAGTGCGCAATTGAAATGCCGTAAATCGGGATGCCTGCAATGAAGTTGTGCGTGCCGTCAATCGGGTCAATGACAAAAAGAGAATCGGCTTCCAGGTCAGAATCAAGGTAAGATTCTTCGGAAAGAACAACTGCATCTGGATAGTCCTTCCTTATCCGGTTCACAATCAGCTTTTCTGATGCAAAATCAGCAGAGCTCGCCCAATCGTTTCTGCTCTTGTGCTTTATGGTAAGTCCCCTATTCCTCTCGCGCTCGATTGTAGTTGCGCCATCGAGCAGGCAGGATTGGATGAATTTCTGCATTGACGACATGTGATGGGAAGCGAATAGAAGAAATAAAAGGGGCTGCTCTTCTCTGCTTCCGCTAAGAACTGTAAAATAAAAAGAAAAAAGGAGGGGCGTTTGTCTGCCCCATATTTGCTTACTTCAGGGCCGCGTCAACAGCCGCCTTGAGGTAGGTGTATTCCGCACCGTTCGTCACTATTTTGTTGTTCACGGCGAATGTCGGGGTTCCGGACACTCCTGCCTGGTTGGCATCCGCGGTTGCCTGCTGCACCGCTGTGTAGTACTTGCCTGTGTCTACGCAGGATGTGAACGCAGTCGAGTTGAAGCCCGCAGCAGCGCCGATCTTCTTCAGGTTGTCCTTGGAGAAGACTCCGCTGTTTTCGCTGCCCTGTGCCGTGAAGAGTGCGTCGTGCATGGTGAAGAAGCCTTCATCGCCTCCGATCTCCTTTGCACAGAATGCCGCATTTGCCGCATCCACGCTCTCCTGCCCTAGGAATGCCATGGGCACGTAAACGAACCTCACGCTCTTTCCGCCATTGGCGTATTCGTTCTCAATTTTGGTGGCAGTTCCCCTGATCGGGTCGTAGTTCGCCCCGCCAAGGTCCTTGCCGAACGATATGCCGCAGAACGGGCACTGGAAGTCCGCGAATGCAATTACTGTGACTTTTGCATCCTTTGGCCCAACGCCTGGCATGTTTGGGACAAATGACCAGTCAGCCGCCGCAGCCTGTTGCTGTGCTGCTGGCTGCTGTGCCGCCGCCGCTGTTGCCGCTGGTGCAGTGGTAATGTTGATGGCAGATATCGCCTTCACAACATTGCCGGATGTTATCCAGACGGTTGCAGAAACCAGAAGGGCCGCAATTATGATCGCAATCCCAATGATGTATTCTCCCTTTTCCATATTGCTTGTGTCCGCCATTCCTTCACCTCCATAGTAGAATCCAGAGGGCGTTGCCTTCTGGCTCCTCAACTGCCCCTGCAGTTGCGGATGAATGCGTGCGTCTGTATTTTCTAATAACGTTTTTAAAGCCGCCCACTTCCGTTCGGAGTTGAGCATCGCCTCTCCCATGAAAACATAACGTTTTTATTCTGCGCAAGCGTTCCACAAGCATGCCCTCCCTTTCAGCATTTGATCTGGTCCCCTCAGAGGCAGCCAAGCACGAATGGCTCCTTGCATCAGGCACTGGCGCATACTCTTCTTCAACAGCAATAGGCATGAACACGCGCAAATACCACGGGCTCCTAATCGCGCCACTGCGCGGATGCAACAGCCGGCACGTGATGCTTTCCAAATTCGAGGAAACGGTGAAAATAAGCAACAGCGAATTTCCCCTCTCCACAAACGCCTACCCTGGCGCAATCTACCCGCACGGCTACAAGCACCAGGTCGGATTTGCATTCGCAGACCACCCTGTATTCTCCTACTCGCTGAACGGCACTCGCATTGAAAAATCAGTCCGCATCGTCCGCGGGCATGACGCAGTTGTAGTGTCGTACCGCCTGGTTGCAGGGCGCGAGGCAGAAATAGTTATCCGCCCAATGCTTTCCCCCCGCTCCATTCATGCGGATCCAAGCAGTGCAGGGGCAGCGCTCCAGTTCGAGTCGGACAGATTTGGCTTTGAAATAAAAAAACCCGCAAAAATGCGCGTTTCCGCCTCATTCGGGAAATTCACTGCCGCGCCGCAAAAATACAACAACATGGAATACGTCACCGAGCGTGCGCGCGGCTATCCCGGAACCGAAACCCTTTTTTCGCCAGGCGCATTCACTGCAACGCTTTCAAAGAATGACGAATTGCACATCGCAAGTTCGCTCGCAGTGCCGGATTTCCTCGCGCCCTCAGAGGCGCTAGAAATACTCGACAGGCAATTGTTCAAGTCCGCGCACTACGCAGGCGAATATGCGCGCACAAACGGCATTGACCGCACGGATTTCTCTGACACACTCATTGCCGCAGCGGAGTCGTTCATCCGCATGCGCGGCAGCCACCGCGGGATAGGCGCAGGCTTCCACTGGTTCTCCGAATGGGGCAGGGACACAATGGTTTCAATCCCCGGGCTTCTACTCTGCACAGGCAGGGCGGGGCTCGCGCGCGAAATGCTTCTCGAACACTCGCACAAAATGAAAGACGGGCTTCTTCCGAATTTCATAGATGAGAACGGAGAGCCGCACTACAATTCATCCGATGCCGCGCTCTTTTTCATCAACACGCTGCGCGAATACGCGGAAACAACCCTCGACTATTACACAATACAAAAGCAGTTCTGGAAGACGATGAAGGCGCACCTTTCCGCAACGATTGACGGCAACAGCCTCATTTCAATGGACCACGACTGCCTGCTTCGCGTCTCCGACCCGTCCTCGACATGGATGGACGCAAGGGTGGGCGGAAAGGCAGTAACGCCCCGCAAGGGCAAGCCGGTTGAAATAAACGCACTTTGGAATTCCAACTTGCACTTCATGCGCGAGCTTGCCATCCGCTTTGATGACCGCCGCACAAACGACCTTTGCTCGCAGCTCATAGAAAACTATGCCACCTCTTTCCAGGATTTCCTTTCAGCAGACGGCGAGGGGGGGCTTTTGGACCTGCTTGAGCCAAACGACGCAACGCTCCGCCCAAACCAGCTATTCGCAATTTCGCTTCCAAACTCTCCGCTTAACCCGCTTCAGCAGCGCCATATATTCAACGCGGTCCGCTCGAAACTCTATACTCCGCTCGGCATGCGCACGCTTGCAACCGATGACCCGAATTTCCACGCAGAGTACAAGGGCAGTGAAAACGAAAGGAACGCAGCGTATCATCAGGGTGCAATCTGGCCCTGGCTACTCGGCGCATTCTACGATGCGCAGCTGCGCGTGAACCCTGGCAGCGAACATACGGTTCTCGCATCTCTTCGCCCGTT
>JAPLWZ010000089.1 GCA_026396335.1 Microcaldota archaeon
AATGGGGCGCCGAAGGCGCCCGCGCCGCCGCTGGTCATGCTTGTTTTTCTCAGAAGAAGAAACTATGCGAGCTGTATCCCCCGCCTGAAGGCGGGTTCGCTCGCTTCGCTCGCGGATTTAGCTCGCGAGCATCATCTTAAAATCGCAAACCCAGCTTATTAACGTTTGCCCGCGCTCCGCCGTTGAAGCAGGCAAACTGCACCTACCTTTTCAGCACCTTGCCAGCCAGTTTCCCAACATGCACATTCTTTTCGACAAACTTATCCTCAACGGCAAAAAAAATCTCCTTTGTCCTGCCTTTTTTTGCCTGTAAAGTAGCATGCTTGACAAAATCGCCAATCTTTTCCTTGTCCTGGTACACAAACATGCTGGTAAGCGAATCGAATATGAGATAGTCAAATTTCTGGGAGATGAACTTTTGTGCCAGCGCGGATATTTCCGTGAGCGAACCTGGCGAGCTTATGAAGCATCTGCCTTCCGCCTGCAGCGGAGCTGCCGGGATTATTGCCCTTGAGATGCTTTCAAGCAAAGAAATGCTCGTGGCGCTCGAAATCGTCTCCACCTGGGAGCGCATGCTGATGCCCATTGCCTTAGAAATTCCGTCGACAAAAAATATGCCCCGGGTGTTCACGCCAGCCTCTTCAAGAAGCTCCTTTGCGCCCTGATATGTTTTGTTGAATGTGAAGTAGCAGATTTTTTTCCCGCGGGAAATCTGCGCCACATCGCGGCAGAGCACTTCGTTGTATTTTTTTCCCGGCACTACCACGACAACCGTGCCATGCGCGCGAAGCTCCCCATCAATGCCCATGCTAGCGGCTACTCTCTCATCGCTTAAAATAGTTCGCGTGCCTGCAAAATCCCGAATAGGAATAGCCCGCCATAAAATTGCACTTCTTTTTTTGGGGCATTGCGGTTCTTGCCCGTGCCATTGCCCAGGCTGGAAAAGCTACAAAACAATTAAAAGCCGCGCAAGCGAATCTCAGAAATATGAAATCCTTCCTCGAGCTTGCGAAAAAGAGAAAGACTACCTACGAATTTTCGAAAAAGGCAGTGCCGGCGCCCGCGCTCTTGAAAATACTTGAGGCGGGGCGGTGGTCGCCATCATCACTCAACGCGCAGCCCTGGCATTTTATCGTAGTGAAAAAGCCAGAGACGATAAAAGCCATTGTCCGCGCATCCTATTACGGCAGCTTCCACACCGCGCCAAGCGCAGTCATAGCAATAGCGCTTGAAGGGCACGCGTCGGGCGGAAAAAAGCACCGCGGCATGCTCAGGGGGGAAGTGGGGCATGACGAGGCGATGATGTCAGTGTCAATGCCCGTGCTCATGATGGCACTTGAGGCGGAGGATTTGGGCGTGGACGCCTGCATGCTCTCGCTTGACGAAAAAAAACTCGGCGGCCTGCTGAAACTCGGCTTCAGGCGCGCGCCTATTGCCATCGGGCTTGGCTACCGTGAGTTAGGCAGCACCTCCGCAGGCATGATGCACAAGCGGAAGCCGCTATCGGAAATAGTGAAAAAGGAGAGGTTGTAAAATGGGCGACAGCTGGCTTTACAACGAGCTTGGACGGGGGGCAGTGACCGGCAGGAAATGCACGCTTGCGGTGATTAGCACGAAGGAAGGCATTGCCGCAGCGCGCTCATCAGACTTCCTGTCCCGCCTCAACACCAATACGGTTTACCTTACGTTTTTTGTGCCTGCTGAAAAGATGGATATGCCGCTTTCCGCAATGGACATGGAATGGATTGATGCGACAGGGGCAAACCATTCTCCCTCGCCTGGCTTTTCAGTCACCTATTTTGATTCCGCAAAGCGGCTTGTGCAACTCTCAGCAGTGATAGGCGCAATGGCATCCGGCGGGAACCACAGTTTCCTGGTA
>JAPLWZ010000157.1 GCA_026396335.1 Microcaldota archaeon
GAATAGCACGAGCAGAATGCTGCACGCACCGAGGAAAACATGGAACATTTGCCTTTCGTCTTCGTTCATAATCAAAACCTACATTCCCTATTTTCTAAGCCTCGCAGCGTCATGCCGTAGATGTATCTCAGAGGGGATTTTCCATTTCGCCATTTTCCATATTATTTCGTTCAGCACGCAGGCAAAGAATGCCATTGCCAATCCAGCTGCCACTTCGCTGATAGTATGCACTCCGAGATAGACGCGGGAAAATGCAGTGAAGAGCGCGAGTATCAGGTATATTGCAAATGAGCGGTTGCCGACTGCGAGTATCACGAGTGTGAATACTAGAAGCGTGTGTATTGAGGGAAGGGCAAAGTCAAGCGGGCAGATCACTTTTCCAGGGACGGCAGTGCATGGGCGAGGCTCCTGGAGGAAGGATTTGAATGCCAAGCCAAGCAGAAGGGCGACTACGATTGCAGTCAGGATGAACGGCAGTTTCTTCTGTTCCTTGAAAACGTATGAGAGAACCAGCACAAGCGCGGCAAAGAAGAGCGCCCCTGCCACCGGATCGTTGAGAAAAATGGATGCCTCGCGGACGGGCGTGCGCACCAAGCCGAATGCGTCGAGGAAGAGCTGCCCGGAATCCATCACAAAAGTCAGTTACCCATGCCTTTTATTCTTTATCCTCGAATCCGCTAAGTTGGAAGGATGAAAACATGGTGCCAGAGAAAGGAAAGCCAAAATCACGCCAGGTCAGCCTTCTTGATGCCCCGGAGGACAAGCCGGATTCCATCGACTCGCTTGTTGCAAAGGCGTTTGACTCAGACCCGCATGTCAGGCTCAAGGTTGCCCAGGATTTGGGGAGGATAGACGACCCGCGGGCAGTATTCGCGCTCATCGAGCTTTCAACTGACAAGGAGGAAATAGTGAAAGTGGCTGCACAGCACTCGCTTGGCAACTTCAAGGAGGATGCAGAAACGATTGTGTCGCTTGAAAAGATGCTGCAGGCCAGGAAGGACCAGAAAAGCCAGCCTGTGCCGGCGCCCGCAGCATCGCAATCGCAGCACCAGCCATCAACGCAGCAGATGGCGCCTTCCATTGAGAAACTCTTTTCCCATTATGAGCCGAAGAAGCGCGAGCAGGTGAAGAGGAAACTTTTCCCATCACTCCAAAAGTTTTTCGGATTCTCAAAGCAGGATTGGGACCCGCTGCAGGACGTCGAGAAAATAACCCATGCAGTTGCCCAGGAGGAGGAAACGGAAGAGCTTCCGCCGCGCCCGCAAAAGGAGCATATACCTGCAGAAAACGCGCCGAACTTCCCATTCGGGCAGAAAAAAGAGCCCATCCCCCAGCCCCGCGACCTTGTGGAAATAGAGGAAGCGGATGCTGAGATGGTTTCCGTGACACCCGAAGAAGAGAGGGAAATCGCAGATGAGGAGTTTCGCAGAAATGCCGATTGCTTCAGTCACCGAGATAATGTACGGGCCGAAAAAAAAGCCCTACCTTCGCATTTCGATTTGGGACGAAAAGAAGGAAATGCCCGTGCTCATACCAAAAGAGCGGGCGGGAGGCATACTTGCCTCGGACAGGATCGCGCTTAGGAAAGTGGACGTGGACTTCTTAGTGGAAAGGAACGAAATAGTGCTTGTCGCGGAGAAGAAGAGCAAGATAATCGTGGTTAAGTAGCTGGTTTTCGCTTTAGGCTGTCTCTGCTTTTGGAAGGGTGAATGACACAGTGGTCCCCTTTCCTTCCACGCTTTCAATCCTGATCGTTCCGCCGTTTTTTTCCGCCATGTCTTTGCAGACCTTGAGGCCAAGCCCGGTCCCCACTTCCCCGTCTGTGCCGCGCGTGCTGTTATTCCCAGCAGAACCTAGAAGATTTGGAAGAACATCCGCAGGTATCCCAACGCCGTTGTCGGAAACCGAAACCGCCACAAACTCCCCGTTTTCCTCTGCGCGCACAATTATATTTCCGCCTTTGTAGGTGAATTTTATCGCGTTTGAGACCAGGTTGGATATCATCTGGCCGAATATGTATTTGTCTGCGTTTGCCAGAACGCCTGTGCCCACATCATTTTGCACATTCACGCCCTTCAGTTTTGCATTTGCCCCAAGGAGTTCAACCCCGTTCTGCACTACTGTGTTAAGATTGAATGTGCTGGGCTTTGCATCATATAGGGTGGTTTCCGAACGGATAATCATTTGGAAACTCTGGAGGAGGGCAAATTCTTTTTTTGCCGTGCGGGCAATGACATCGAACATCTCGCGCTGGTCAGGAGTCAGCTTTTCTTCATTCATTACTTCGATAAATCCCAGCAACCCATTGTAGGGGTTGGCAAGGTCGTGCATCATCTCCCTTTCAAAGAGATTCTTTTCCTTGACCTTATTCAGTAGTGAGGTGTTTTCACCCGCGAGGCGCTGCACCTGTTTTTTAAGAAGATCCTTGGCGTTCTTGCCGTCAATTATTTTGTCCATCAGCCCGCATTCTATCGGGTTGATGAAACGCTTTTTTGCCTTTTCAGGCTCTGGCATGTTCTTGTAAATGGCGATGTTTTTCAGCATGGCATAGTTTTGGTTGATCATAGTTTTGCCCCGTATCAATAGGTCTGATCATGTTTGCATTTAATACACTATCTTCTATTTAGTACAACAGTGTATTTAAAGCTATGCCTAAATGAACTAGGCCTTCTTTTCGAGATAGGAAACCGCCCGCTCAAGGTCAGGAGCCTCAGAGGGAATGCCGCTTTTTGCAAGCGCGCGTGCCATCTTCAAGTAGTTGTCCGACCAGATTTCGCTTCCAAGGGTAAGGGTGAAAAAAGGGCGTTCGGTCGAAGGCGGAATGAGGTGTATGCCAAACGTGCCCATGCCGCGCACAATTTCAAATGGATGATTCCCCACATTATCTTCACTCGAAATCCATTTTGCAAAAGCCTTCGCGCTGTCTTTCTTCTTTATTTCAAGCATGTTCCCGAATCTCCCATCAGAAAAGACGCGGTACATTTGGAGTTCTGTCATGTGCGAAACGCTGTGCTCGAATGCTTCCCTGTAGCAGACGCTTGCGGTGTGGAGGTAGCCATTGAGGGAAACTCCGCCTGCTTTGCGCTTTCCCCATGACTCCGCATTTTGCTTTGCCATCACTGTGAAGAACCAGTCGTCAAGCGTCGGTATCTTGTCAAGGAACCTATTGAAGCGCACCTTGAAAGGCACTTTTTCCTTGGCGATCTTGATTTCCATTGTTTTCCCGACCATGTTAATCACTGGCGCATGCGACTTATCTCAAGCTTCAGGTATGGCATTATCCACCCGTAGAAGTCCTTTGAAATGATCGCGATTTTTCCCCCTTCCTTTTTCACACGGAAACCAAGACGCAGGAGGATTATTTCATCTGTCTGGTCGCCTATGATGTAGCAGAACTTTTCCTTCCCGTCGTCCCATATGCCGCCCTTTCCGTCGTACAAGCCGGCAAAATAGTTCGCCGCGAATTCATTCTTGAAGCGAAGCCGCTCCTCACGCTTCTTCATCTCGGAATCAAGCCACGCGCGCACCGCGGAATTGTAGAAATAGCACTTGTTGATCCAGGAGGCTGAGCCTCCTGCCTCCTCAACCGCTTCGCGGTTGCGGATTTCCCCTTCCTCGTATTTCACCTTGTCTGGCTGGCAGAGCTTTTCATCTAAGCACAGCTTCAGGAACGACTCGCACACCTCGCGGTGCCCCTCGACGCCTACTCCTTCTTTTGTCCTTCTTCCTTTCCACAGGCCAAGAAGATAGGCGCGAGAGGGATTGGTAGTAAACTTCATGGGAATCACATTAGCCCCCGAACTTCGGGGCGTTTTTCTGCCATTTGTCATCAGGCTCCTCGTGCACCAGCACTTCAATTACGTCTGGGAATGCAGCTATGAGCCGCCTCTTCACTTCGCCGCACGCGGCGTGAGCAGCAGTAAGCGCCATTTTCGGGGGAAGCTGCACGTGGACATCGATGTGTACTCCGCCTGAAATTTTCCTTGCGCGAAGCTTGTGGAATGAGCGCACGCCTTTTACTTTCATTATTTCCCGCCCGTATGCCTTAAGCTCATCCATCGGGGGGCTGACGTCAGTTAGTTCGCCAAGCGCCTGCTTGCCCACAAGGACTACCACGCGCACCATGAGCACTGCAACTATTATTGCAGCTATTGGGTCTGCCGCATAAAAGCCGCTGCCGGCTGCAAAAAGGCCAATGAATACGAGTGAGTTTTGCGCCACGTCAGACGTATAGTTGCCTATTGCAGCTGCGATTGCCGGGCTTTTTGAGTCAGCGTATTTTTTCAGGTAAGTGACGAGTGCGATATCGACTGCGACTGTGAGGAGCATCAGCACA
>JAPLWZ010000076.1 GCA_026396335.1 Microcaldota archaeon
TTATTTGCGCTTTGCGTGGCTATTTTTTTTCCTGACAAGTCAAGTATTGCAATGCCGATTGTTGCGCCAGGGTCAATGCCGGCGATGATGTGACGGAACAAGTTGCCCACGCCCTTATTCCGGGTTCTCCCCTTCGAGTTTCTTTTTCGTAATTGCCTGGTGGAGTATTACGTGCGTCTTGCGCTCGATGTTTTCCTTCACTACTGTGCCTGCGTCTATCCAGGAGCCGTCGCCAATCATTTTGCCTGGCATCACGCTGCAAAGAACGCCCATTTTCACATTGTCGCCGATTATCGCGCCGAGCTTGTTCCTGTTCGTGTCAATCACAACATCGTTCACGACCGCTTTTATGTGGCCTGCGTCAAAGCGGTAATTTGCAATTTGTGTTGCCGCGCCGAAGTTGCAGTTGCTGCCTATGATTGAGTCGCCGATGTAAGTTAGGTGCTTTGCGTTCACGTGGTCGAATATTATGCTGTTTTTGAGCGTGGTCGAGTCGCCGATTCCGCAATCGCGCCCTATTGATGTAGTGCCGCGTATGTATGCGTGCGGGCCCACGTAGCTTCCTGCGCCGATGTACACATTGCCCTCAATCACAGAGTCGTGCACTTCAGCATCCTTTTCCATCACTATTTTTCCGCGGATGGTGCAGTTTTCCACCCTGTCGCGGTTGTCAGGAAGGGAGGCAAGCAAAAATTCATTAGCAGAGAAAAGCTGCCAGGGCATGCCCATGTCGAGCCAGTATTCCTTTATTTCGACTGCAGTCGCGCCCTTCAAAATATCCGTAATTTCGTATTCGCCGCGGGGCGACTTTGGAAGCGCGGAAATTTTCTTGAATACGGACGGCTCGAAAACGTAAAGAGAAGTATTAGCAAGATTTGATTTTGGCTTTTCCACCTTTTCCTCGAATGCTGCGATTTTGCCGCCCTTAAGAACTGCTGTGCCGTATTCGCGCGCATCCTCAACTGCATGGAGCGCCACTGTCACGTCGCCTTTTGCGCCGTCGGCAAGCCTGCGAAGCGCTGATGCTTCTGTGATGATGTCGCCTGCGACTCCGAAGAATTTCTCGCTCGCAAATTCTGTTGCCTCTGCGAATGCCGCAGCAGTGCCGTATTTTTCGCCCTGCTCGATGAATGTGAGCTTCATATTGTCAACCGGGTTTTTTGAGAAGTATTCGGTGATGAATTCCTTCTTATATTTCACCACGATTGCAGCTTCCTTTACCCCGACGGAATTCAGGTTCTCAAGCACGTGCTGAAGTATGGGTTTGCCTGCAAGCTGTATCATGCACTTGGGGCGGGTGTAGGTGAGCGGGCGGAGGCGCTTCCCCTCGCCTGCCGCAAGCACCACTGCCTTCTTTATGTCTGCCATACCGCGGTTTTGCCGTTATCAATTTATTAAGTTTGTTCGCCTTGCAATTTCGAGGTGCCGCCATGGGGAAAATAGACGTTATTTCCGCACTTTTTGAATCATACGAACTGATCAAGGCGCACTACAAGGAAGTGGCGCTGCCGCTCGTCATTCTTCTCATCCTCTCAGGAGCAGGGCATTTGGGAAGCAACTGGGGCGGGAACGGGCTTGGAAGCGACAAGAGTTCCGCTTTAGGCAGCGGGTCGCAAGGCGGGATTGCAAACGCGCTTTCCTCGCCTGCCGTTCTCGCTGGTGTGCTTTCACTACTGCTTGGAGCGCTATTGATTGTGCTGGTTATTTTCGTGATACTTGCGCTCATTGTTGCGCTTGTCGGCCAGGCAACCTGGTTCTATGTGTTTGAGCATTTCTACGCCCTGCTTGGCAGGAAAAAAGCCTTGCAGGAATGGAAACCGCGTTTCAAGCGGCTGATTGTAAAATCACTCATATTGGGAATTTTCTGGCTCGTGATATTGGTGACACTTGTCGCAGTGCCAGTGATCCTTTTCATTGCTGAATCGCCGCTTGCGCTTCCGGTTGCAATTATTGCCGTGCTTGCCTTGCTTATTCTGGCATTCTTCCTGCAGCCGATTTGGGTTTACTTTGCAATGGATGACATGAAAATAATGGATGCCGCAGGCAAGTCGATGAGCCTTGTGCGAAACAATATGGGTTCATTCTTGCTGTTCGGCTTCATCGTCCTGCTTGTCAGTGCGGGGGGGATGGCTGCTTCACTGTTCATCACAATTACATGCTGCCTTGTCGCACCGATTGTAATGCCATTCATCAACGTGTTCTTCGGGCTGCTCTTTGGAATAACGATGATGAAGATGAAACTCGCGCTTGAGAAGTAAAAGGGATTATTTGGCTGCGTCCATTGCCCGCATTATGAGATCCTCTGCGCGCTGCATTATTTCGCCGAGCTTTTTCTGCGTTTTTGCCTCTGCCGTGAGGCGGATGGCAGGTTCTGTGCCTGACGCGCGGATGAGCATCCAGCCTTCTGAAAAATCATAGCGAAGCCCGTCTGCGGTTGATAGGTGCCCTTCAAGCTGAGGCTTCTCCGCGATTTTTTGCATTATGATGAACTTTTTCGCCTCGTCGCAGCGGTACTTGCGGCGCTCCATGGGGTATGTTTTCACCCCTGCTGAAAGTGCGGAAAGAGGACCCTTCTGAGTAAATATTTCTGCAATGAAAAGCGCGGAAAGCAATCCTTCTGCGCACGGGGTTGCCGATGGGAATACGTATTCGCCACACGGCTCGCCGCCGAAAATTGCGCCCTGCTTTTTCACTTCCTCTGCAACATGCAGGCTGCCAACAGGCGTGATGAACACTTTCCCGTGAAGCGACTCTACCGTGTCGCGTACGCACAAGGACGCCTCTACTGTAGAGACTATTTTCCTGTTGCCGTCCTTTTGCATGAAGTGCGAGCAGAATATTGCAAGCTGCGTGTCAAGCCCGAGGACTTTCCCTTTTTCATCAATCGCAAGCGCGCGGTCGCCGTCCCCGTCAAAAGCAACACCGAAGTCGCACTTGTTTTTCACCACAAGCTTTGCAGTTTCAGTGAGCGTGGAGGGGTTGGGCTCAAGGTTGCGCACGAATGTACCGGGCTTGTCGCTTGAAAATAGTTTGATGCCATTGTATTCGGGCGGGTTGTGCGAGGCAGTTATCATTGCACCGTCGCAGTTTTCCTTCATGGTAGCGTATGCGAGAAGAGGCGTCGGGCAGATGCCCATATCAAGAACGCTTGCGCCATTTTCCATCGCGCCTGCTGAAAGCGCTTCAGACAGTATCGGGGAGGTTGAACGGCAGTCGCGGGAGAGCACTATCTTTTTGCCCATCCCGCCCACAGCATTGCCTACCTTTGCTGCAAGGGCAGTAGTCACGTCTTTCCCGTAAACGCCCCTGATGCCTGATGTTCCGAACATGAATAGCTTCTTTGGAAATAGGTTTTTAAACTGTTGATTTCAGACCGATAGCTATGTCAGTTGACCGATTGAATGTGGCAGGCCCGCAGTCATCCGCAGGGATAATGGGAGTGACGGCGAACACCAACCTTGGCGGATGGAAGTTCAACCCGCGGGGAGTGGTTGTATTCGCGGCACTTTTCATACTCGTGGTCAAGGTGCTGGACATTCTTTTTACAAGAAAGATATTCTGATTGGGAGATTAGGCAGAATCAGGCATTTTTCCGCTTTATGGTTTACACATCCGCTAAAGCACTTTTTTAGCTGCCGCAGAAACTTTCTTTATGTCCTTCTCCTCGCAAACCACAAGCACTTCAAGGCGCGAGCGCTGCATTTTCTGCAAGGATGCCACGAGCTCAGATGCCGAGGAAATCGGAATTTGCCCGTGCTCTTCTGTTTCCACTTTTATGCTCGCTTCGAGCGAAAGCTTTGGCACATCTACAAGCACCGGGCAGCCGCACTTCTGCGAAAGTTCCTCCTCCGCTGCTTCTGCGCGCATCTTCATTTCCTCAAGCGGAAGAGAGTATGCCTTCTTGTAGAGCCTGCGCTCTTTGAGCCGCAGTGCCATTTCCCCACCTCTAGCTGAGCGGGAGAGAGTGGCAAGCATGGATGAGTCAGTCATGCGAGATGCCTCATCTGGAACAAGCGTGCCATCCCCAATTGCAAGCGTTATGGAATGCTGCAGCATTCGAGATGCGATGCGCACTGTCTTGTGGAGGTAAACCGTAGAGAACATTGTGAAGCGCGCAACTAGAAGCGATTCTGCTGCATCTAGCCCGCGCTCAGAAAGAACTATGCCCTCTTTGCAGATTGTAATCGTGCTTGCTATCCTGTCCG
>JAPLWZ010000061.1 GCA_026396335.1 Microcaldota archaeon
AGCACTTTGTAGCTTTCAAGTCATTTGCTGTTTTGCACTTCGGGCACTCAATCCGAAACATCGACTCAACATGCGTGCCGCAGGACGGGCAGCGCTCCATGCCAAGTGTCAAATCAGCCTTGCATTTGGGGCATTTTGCCTTCCTGTCGGCGTGCGGCTTGATTCCCGCCCTGTTTTTGAGCACGCCGGTGAGCAGGTCTTTGATTGCCATGAATTAAGAGTGCGAAGGGTGGATATAAAAATGCTTTTCACAAGAAGAAAAACCACTATTAGGGCTTATGGCGCAACGGTAGCGCGCCTGCTTTGCATGCAGGAGGCTGGGGGTTCGAATCCCCCTGAGTCCATCTCCTAATTCTCAAAACAGGTAGAACACGTTGAGTGTCGCCTTCTTGTCCCAGATTTCTTTTCCTCTGAACCATCCTTTGGTGAATGTTCCGGTCACTCCCATGCCAAAGTTGCCCTGCTGGAACTTGTATGTGCCGTTCAAGACAAGCGCATTCAGGTCATTTTGCTTGTTCTTGGTCAGTGAAACATTCAGCTCGTCGTTCCATTTCTTTGTGAACAGGTATTTCAGCCCAAGCCTGCCTCCGTAAAGTTCGAACTTGTCCCCTGTGCCTATTATCAGGTTTGCCGAGAACTTGTTCGGGTTTGTAATGCCTGTGGTTGCAATCGTGCCAATGTCGTTCAGGGCGCTTATCGAGCCTGTGAGGAAAAGGTCATCTGTCACTTGCTGGACAAAGCTGAACTGCTTGGTGCTCTTTGTCACGGCAAATGAGAATTGGGTCTGCTTGTTTCCAATGCCCCTGTCCAGGATGTATTTTGCAGCCGCGAATTTTTCGCCCGATGAAGTGCTCACGTCATTGCCGGCTATCAGCGTGACATGGCTTTTTCTGTCAACATCAAAGGTGCTTGACGCCATCCCGGCCACCATACCATTCGTTTCATAGGCGGCTGAGAAGTGCACATCGCTCGAGGTGAAATCCTGGCCTGGCGCAAAATCAATCGCCTGGTCAAGCAGGATGTTCAGCCTATTGGTCCAGTCATAGACCTGATTCTGCTGTTCTGAGTAGTTTTTCTGGTCCCAGTCCTTTTTCGCTATGTCCGTCTCCTTTGAAAGCAGTGTGATATTTTCTACAATGCCCCTCCAGGTGGCCTGGTCCAAGTTCCTCAGGTTGCCGTTCTTATTCGCATGGATAAGTATCCTGTCCTTTTCGCTGAGTTTCACTATTATGTTGGTGCCATACTGCGGCTCCTGCTTGTCCCTAAGGTCAGCGTATCCTATCATGTCAACTGCCTTGGTGGTGAGCTTGCCGCTTGTGATGCCATGGATCAGCGTAAATGGCGATTTCTCATCCTTCCTTTCCCAGCGCATGGCTATGCTGCCGCTTATTACCTGCGAATCAACGCGCATGCCGGCGACCCTGCTTTGATTCTTGTTATCCTTGGTCACTTCGTCATTGCCGCCGAATATGCCGGTCATATTGAGCTTGTCCAGCACCTTATACGAAACGTATGCGAGCTTGGTGTTTTCGCCCAGGCCCTGGTAACCCGACTGTACGGTCGTGCCGTCGATGTCATTAGGATTGGCCGTTTGCGTCTGGTTCCAGCGAAGGTCATATACTCCGAACACCATGCTCTTGGTCGGGAGTTTTTTCATCCGGTCCTTACCATCGAAGTTTATCTGCACAACCCCTGCCCAGTTCTGGTTGTGCATTATGCTTTTGTCTTCGGTCTGGTTCGTTATCCCAAGCGATGAAATGTCAAACTTGTTGAATTTGACCTCCGAGCCGAAGAAGAACATCTTGCCGCCGGAAAACTGCCTGTCTTCGCTGCTGGTTTCCTGGGTGCCCGTTTTTTCGTGGGTGTACTCGTTTATCTCCTGGTTTTTGACCAGGGTGCCTGCGACCATGGTGTAATTGCCAACATTTTGCAGCACTTCCGCGTACTTGGACTGCAGGAAGGCGTAGTTGAGCTTTTCATTGATGTCCTTCCCGCCAACAAGATTCTTGATTGTGCTCTGGAAGCCGTCAATATCATTTTTCTCGTCGAAAACAACCTTGTAGTAGTTGCCTTCGCAGAAAAGCACGATGTCGCTCTCTATATTTTCCTTGTTCAACGGGTCATTCACAAACGAGAGCTGCTCTCCACTATTGCTTACTTTGATATTAGTGTTCTCATTGTCCGTGAACTGGGACTTGTGCCTAACCTGCACGAACAATGATCCGGTTCTGCCATCAAAATTGTAATTACTTGTTGTGTTCCGGTTGCCAAGCGTTGTGGTAGTGATGCTCTGGTCCGGGTTTTCAATCTGCTGCAGCGTGTAATTCTTGCCTATCATGTAGGTGGCGGCAAGATTGGTGATTTCAAGGGGCACAGTGCCAAGCTGCGTGTTTACCCGCTGCATTATCGCCTGGTATTCGTTACGTATTACATCAGTAATTGGCTTGCCGTTCTCATCGAAAAATTTGCTCACATCAATATTTGCCACTCCCCGGATAAGGCTGCCGTTTGGCCCAAGCAGCGACAGGTCAAGATTCCCGTGTGTTATCTCATCTTTTATCTTCTGGCTCTGGTAGTCGAACGTGCCTTCAATGCCGCGGAGCCCGAACGGGTCAACCTTTCTGACAATGTCCGCTTTTGATTCTTTTATCCTGGCTTCTATATCCAGCGGTTCGATCTGGAATGTCAGGTTGGGGTTGTTCTTGTCTATGTAAAAGCTGCCAATGAAACGGGGATTGCTGTTAAGGTACTTCTTAATTTCATCCCATTGCCTGTCAACTGAAAAGTTTTCGCCCCTGGGCGTCTTTAGCTTCAGGTTCTTTATCTGGCTCAAATCCCAGCTCTGCTGCACATCGTCGCGGCGCATTACCTCAAAGCCGCTTGACGGGTCCCGGATTGCAACCACGCGGTCGTACTGGTCCCGGACAAACGTCATGCTCATGAGATTGGAAAGCCCGATATGGTCCGACAGGCGGATGCCCTTGATGAACTCCAGGGCTGCATCCGAGCGGTTATAGAGCTTTTTGAACTTGGCGCCTATTGGCTGGCCGACTATCTCCTGCATCACATCTGCTATTTTTTTCGCAGTTTCTGCAAAGCTATTCCTGTCGGAATACATATTGTAAAGCGTGTTTATCTTGCCTGACGGGTCAAGCATGAAAAGGTCGAAGGTCAAGCTGCTGTTGTTCAACCGCACTGCGTCAAACAGCTTGCCTGCCTGATCCTCCTGCATGTAAAGGAGATAGCTGTTGGTGTTCTTGTTCGCACTTCTTATGATGGAGAGGATGTCAAACGCGCTGTAGACCGGGACCTGCATCAGAAGCGCGGTCGGGTCTGACAGCTTCGTGAATCCGGTGTTCACGCCAGTATTCGGGGCGTTCTCCCTTGCATAGAGCATGTTCTGGAAAAGGTTGGGGTATATCTTGTTCAATTTGTTCCAGGTTCTCTTATAGTCCTCAGGCAGCCCATCCGCCCAAAATTCAGAAATGATGCTCTTGAACTTATCGAATGAGTCGGCTCCATTTGGCCACGTGGCATTTTTGCCCCGCAGCAGTTCCAGCACAGATGCGTTTTCGCCAAAGTTGGAGTCTATGACCAGGCTGACAAGTTCGCGGTATTCCCCGTCCTTTCCGCCAAGCTGGTTCATTATTTTGTCAAGAACCTCCTGTATGGTTTTGCCCGGGGCTTTTTCCCCTGCAAGAAATCTCACGTCCGACTTTTCAATAATGCCGTCTTCAATCATTTTTTCGAAGAATGGCAGAAGCTCCGCATAGCTTATTTCCTCGCCAAAAAGCCTTCCTGAAAGCCCGATTGAAAGCCCGTATACCGCTTTCTGGGTGGCAGTCAGCCTGCGCATGCCGTTTGAAAATTCGTTTACGATCTTGGAAGCATCATCACTTCTGCCCTCGCCGAATTGCTGCAGAAGTATGTTCCGGTACTTGTTGCCCGAGCCATAAATTTCCTTCACGGCATCCCTGATCTCGCTAAGCAGTGTTGCATCATCATCAACTTTGCTCTTCAAATTGTCAAAATCCTTCTGAAGGTCATACCATACTGGCGTAGGGTCG
>JAPLWZ010000174.1 GCA_026396335.1 Microcaldota archaeon
CCTCCAAGTAGTCTGTCTGCGACTTGTCGAAGTTCACCGATTCCTCGTCCGAAAATGAGCGCGCCGTCTTTTCAGCGCCCTTTGACTGTATCAATGAAAGGAGCCTGGCTATCTTTTTTTCGTTCTCATCGAATTCAATGAGCTTCGCGTCATCCACCCAGACTTTTTTCCCGCCCGTGATGATGCGCTCGACCTCGTTAGCCGACTTCAGGTCCGCCATGCTCACTTTTTTTTTATCAACAGAGAAGCTTCCCGAGTATATGCAGCACTCCCTTCCGAGCCTGGCAGACATATCCACCAGCTCCTGTTGCTTTTCCTTCGGGATGAATGAAACATCAACATCCGCGCCTTCGCCCTCCTCAATGAGCATGCGCAGCGCCTCGCCGTCTTTCTTCGGGAATGAATTGAGGAGTATGGTCATGCGTGCAATGTCATCGCGCCTCTCAAAGTTGCCCCTCACGAATTCCGCACGCTTTTTCATGAGGTCGTACGCAATTCCTGACCTGTTCCTTATCGCAAGTTCAAGCTCGCCGCGCGCGTACTTGTTTATCTTTTCCGTGTATTCGCCGATCTCCTTCCTGCTCGGCACAAATGTGATCATGTCTGCGATTGACAGCTTTTCGCCTATGGGGGCAAGTTTGCCTTCCACCGCAACAAGCTCCTCATTCACCGCCTTGAGGTGCATGTCTCCCTCTTTCGCGCCGGTCTTAACAAGGAAATCCCGCTTGAGCGAAAGCTCGTTTTTCTTTCTGGATAAAATCGTGTGGTCCACAAGCTCGCGGGAAGAAATAATCACTGTCCGCTCTTCGTTTTCCGCCATGGGTCGCACCAATATTTTCTGTCCGGTAAAATTTATAATGGCGCAGTGATTTTCCGGGAGACGGCAGAATTATTTTTTGGGGAAGGGGGGCGCAATAAAAGAAGGGTGTGGGAGGTGAATTACAGCGCCCCCGGTTTCCCCAAAAATATGAAGGCGGTTGGATGCCAGTCCAGCCGCCGATTTTGGTCGCCTTGCACTATTGCAAGCATGATATTTGTGAACTCATAGTTTTTTTGCAGAGTAAAGAACGGTGCGCCCGACCTGCCTCTTTTCAAGCAAGCCCATCTCGAACATCCTGTTCAACCTGGAACTGGCGGCGTTCTTTCCCTTGTACCCGAACTTTTTGCGGACCTCTTCCGCGGATGCGTATCTCTTCTCTTTTACGAACGTGAGTATCCCTTCGTCAACCGATGGGAGCAGGACCTCTTCCTCGCGCGGTGATGCGCGGTTTATTGCGCCTGCTTCGAAAGCGGCCAGGCGTGCGTCCACTTCCGCGAACTTCGTGTCCAGTCTCTCTATGAGCGTTTTCAGCAGCCTGTTGGTGTTCTCCCGCTCGGTTGCGGCGGTGTGCATGAGTGCCGCGAGCACAAGCGGGTCGCGCAATTTTTGAACGTCATTCTCAAGCGGGGAGAGGATTTCGTGGCGGAGCTCTTCGATGGCTTCCTTGCCGGAGCCCTCGCCCACAGGTTTATAATTTTCTTCGTTCTTCATTGTCCCATCCGTTCGGGCGTGTTAGCCCGATCAGCTGGAAAAATCCCCCCGGATTTTTCCACATTCAATCGCAATCATGTTGCGATTTCATCATTGTATTGTCACGATTCTATCATGACAATATATATAAATGTAGGAGATGGCACGTCGATGAGTATTGGCGTCATTTAAACACACAAATGCTCTTTCTAAAACAGTTTTGGTGTATGAAAAGTGGTCCCATGTCGTTATCCCTCTCAGAAACCGCGGTCCTGATTGAAAACGCGCTTGCGGACCACGACGTGCGCGCCATGCGCAAGATAAACGACAGGTGCATCGAGGAAACGGCGATAAAGTTCGAGCAGCCGACCTACCTGTTCGCGCTCATTTCCTACATACTCTCGAAGATAATCTCTAAACCGCGCTATTTCAAACAGAAAAAGCAGCACGACGTTCTCTCCACCCTCACTCTCTCACTCCGCCTCTGCGAGCAGCAGGCGAAAAACGCCGATTACTCCGGGTTAATTGCCACTCAGAACAAAATCATCGCATCAATTGAGAAGA
Organism: Microcaldota archaeon; assembly: GCA_026396335.1. Taxonomy (GTDB): domain Archaea; phylum Micrarchaeota; class Micrarchaeia; order Anstonellales; family Anstonellaceae; genus UBA10161. The sequence goes on from JAPLWZ010000174.1 coordinate 2,075, forward strand.
TGGACGACGAGGACAAGCGGTTCGTAAAAAGCCTCATCATGAAGGGCAAATTGAAAATCGCATCCACGCTCTACGCACAGGGAATTTCCCTCGGAAACGCGGCAGAGATGACTGGCACCGACAAGCGCGAAGTGCTTCTCTACGCCGGCCAAACAATGATGTTTGACAGGCTCCATGAAAAGAAAACCATGAGCGAGCGGATGAAAGAGCTGCGCGAGATATTTTCTTAATCGAGGTCAAATCATGCAAAAATCCGGGCAATCAATGGTGTGCGATTCGTCTGCGCTAATCTCGCTCACGGACTCGTGCTTTGTGCACACTCTCTACTTCCTGAAGAACAAATTCAAGGGTTCGTTCATCATTCCGCCTTCTGTGGAATACGAATGCGTCACTCATCCCATGAGCATGAAAATGCACGCGCTCCACGCGCTCCGCCTAAAGCGCGCGATAAATGACGGCATTATCGACGTAGTAAAGCTGCCTGAGGAAAAGGAAGTTCGGGAAATAAAGTGGCTGGCAAACAACCTGTTCTACGCGGGCGGCACCCCGCTCAAGCTCATACAGGAAGGCGAAACAGAGATGCTCGCACTCGCGCATGAACTTGGCATACAAAATCTGCTTGTCGACGAGCGCACCGTGCGCATGCTTGTCGAGGATCCGGAATCGCTCCGCATCCACCTCGAGGAAGAATTCCACCGCCCAATCACCACAAACGATGAAAACCTCTCCGCATTTTCCCGCATGACGCGCGGATTTAGGTTTTTCAGGTCAAGCGAGTTATTGCTTCTCGCCTATGAAAAGGGCTTTTTCTCCGACTACGGCTCGTTGCACAAAGAAGCAATAGAGGCCTCGCTTTACAAGCTGAAATATGCGGGCTGCGCTATCGGCTTTGGCGAAATAGCTGAATACATGAACAAGATTTTGCGCGATTAATCAAGTCAGGTGGGTCATTTGCCGGGAGAAAAAAAGCAACCCAGGGTAGTTGTCGACAAGCGCGAGCCCGATGAAGTCTGCGACGCACTCGAGGCACTGGGCGCGGAAATAGAGCTCAAGCAGCTTGAGCTTGGCGACTACCAGGCATCTGACAGGCTCATAATCGAGCGCAAGACGCGCGCAGACTTCGAAGCATCCATTATCGACGGCAGGCTCTTCTCCCAAGTATCTGACCTGTCTGGCGCAATGCAGAGGGTGGTGGTAATCGTTGAAGGCGATCCGCCAAACACGGCCGACAGCCGCCTTTCCAAGGCAGCCCTTCTCGGCGCATACTCATCAATCATCTCGGACTTCGGCTGCACCCTATTCTTCACCCGTTCTCCTTCTGCAACCGCGGAACTCGTTTACGCTTTGGCAGCGCACGAGCAGATAGCAAAGAAGCAAAGTCTGTCAGTTTACGCAAAGCGCAAAAGCATTACAATAGGGCAAAAGCAGCGCGCCATCGTCGAAGCGATGCCCAATGTCGGTCCCACTCTCGCCCGCGCACTTTTGGAGTACTTCAACACGGTTGAAAACGTCATGTCTGCGCCGGAGAGTGAGCTAAAAGAAGTGGCAAAACTTGGGCAAAAGCGTGCAAAAGAGCTGAGGGAGCTCTTAAGCACCCGCTACAAAGAGGAAAAATAACTCTAGCAACCTTCTTTCACCACATAAAAACCCTCACCATTATAAGTTTCCTCGCCGTTATTCCAGCTGTTAATCTCATTTTATGGAAAACTGGTGGTAACATGGAAGAAAAAATAGTCAAAATAGTCGCTGGAAAGCTCAGGCACTACGAGGGCAAGCCCATAAAGCAAGAAGAGCTTGAATCCATCCGCGCTGCGGTCTATTCTGCGACGAAAACGAACAAGTCCGCATCCTTTTCCAACGTGAAAAAGTGGATAAAAGCGGCCCGCTCCCACATGAAAAAGCAGGAAGCAGAAGCAAAGAAATCCTCAAAGACAGCGGCAAAGCCGTCCAAGCACGCCAAAGGTGCAAAGCATACGGCACACCACGCGCCAGCAGCACACGTCCGCGAGCAAGAAATACCGGTGGTTTCAAAGAAGGTGGAAGACTCTGTCAACCTCATAAAGGACGATGTCATCCCAATTCCGCCCATGCAGCTCCAGGAAGTGTCCATGGCAAAGCCGCAGGTGGTGTTCGACAAGGTTTACTTGCAGAGCATCAAGTACGACATAGCTGGCATCCGGCAGACAATGGAGCGCGTGAGCAGGCAACTCGACAAGCTCGAGAAGGAGCTTGAGAGCCACGGTGAAGACGAGTAAACTTTTCTTTCTTTTTTCATTTTTATTTTTTTTCCGTAGCGCACGCGCCAATCGTCGCCCATTTTATCTTTTTTGAACTCGCCCTTCTCGTTCAAAATCTAAAAAGCGCTTGATAGCGCTTTTTATTCTTTCTTTCCGAGTTTCACAATACGACCATTATGTACTCTTCAGGCGGCCTCTCAGTTGACGGGATAAAAATCGCGCTCGACGACGCGTGCCACGATGTATGCTTTGTCTCGCACGCGCACTCAGACCACACTGACGCATTCAAGAAAAAAGGGCGGAGCATCATAGCGTCAGAAGAAACATTTGCAATCATGAGCAGGGAGCCGCAGTCGCATCCGCACTCTTCCGCAATATCCCTTCATCACGCAGGCCACATGCTCGGCGCGCGGCAACTCTTGGCAGACACGGAAAACGGGAAATTCGCGTACACTGGCGACTTCGCGCTCCATGATTCCTATACATCAAAAGCAGCAACCATCCTGCAGTGCGACACGCTTATGATAGATACAACTTACGCACTGCCGCACCTGCGCTTCCCCAAGCGCGAGCGCGTGCTTTTAGACATGGCCCGCTTTGTGAAGGAAAACGAACGGGGCATAATCATATTCGGCGCATACGTCCGCGGCAAGACACAAGAGCTCGTCCGTTTCCTGAACATAGAGTGCGGCGTTGCTCCGGTAGTAAACGAGCAGGCGAGCAAAATATGCGCAATCTATGAAAAGTGCGGCGTGAAACTCGACTATGTTGCAGCAGGCACAGACGAGGCGGAAGAGGCAATGCGCTCATCATTCACAGCAATAATGCCCTCTTCCATGGTAAACTTCCAGTTCGGCGCAAACCTGTCGGAAGCATACGGCAGGGACGTAAAAACCGCGGTGGCAACCGGCTGGGCGCACATCAGCCGCTTCCCGGTAGACGCGGCATTCGCGCTTTCCGACCACGCGGACTTCAAGGATACCATGCGCTACATTTACGAGTCAGGCGCAAAGAAAGTGATTTGCGCAAACTCGAGTGAAGCTGCTGCAGCCGCATACCTCCGCTCGCTTGGCATAGACGCAGTGGAAAAGGAAGAGGCGGGCAAAAGCTACCAGGCAACTCTTGCGAAAAGTTGAACCAAAGTCAAACTCATATAAATCTTGGTTACAAACTCCAGCCTATCAAGGTGATTGTTATGGCAAAAGAACTTCCAAAAGACGAACTTTTAGGCGTGATAAAGGGAAAAATCC
>JAPLWZ010000155.1 GCA_026396335.1 Microcaldota archaeon
AACTGTTTTGACTCTTATTTCAGCCACAATTGCGAAGGGCTGTCAGATGCAATGTTCTGCTTCAACACAAAGAACAAGCGGCACGCGGTTGGCAACGCAGCACTCGAGCCTGCGAAATACAAGGCAGTGAGGAGTGCGCTACTTGAACAGATTGTGACGGAGATTGAGGACAAGAAAGGGCTGGAGCTGGATATCTTCAATATTGGCTGCTACAAAAAAAACTGAACAGGTTACTTCTTCTCAATAGTTAGGGTGAGTTTTGCCTCATCTATCTCCCATTCCTTCTTGAAGCCGCCAGTGTGGTGCGAGAAGCCGACCAGCTCCGCGTTCACCTGCGAGGCTATCTCGCTCGTGTGCTTCTTTGCGATTGTTGCAAGGTCCTTGTCATCTGTTTCAATATGAAGCACTATCTTGTCCGTTTCCACAAGCTTCTTTTCCTTCCTCATGAGCTGCACGCGCCTGGCAATTTCCCGCACCATTGCCTCTTCGTAAAGTTCGCGCTTCACTTCTGTTTTAAGGTAGACCTTTCCGCCTTCAAAATGCGCGATTGCGTATCCTTCCGCCTGCTCAGTTATTTCCACCATGTCTCGCGCGATCTTCCACTTGCCGCCGGATAAGTATTCCTTCTCCTCGCCCGAGAGCCACTTTTCTATTGCAGTGGGGCTTTCTTTTTCAAGCGAGGCTAGCGCATCCACTGATTCGCGCTTGTATGCCGCACCCACCTTTGCCTTGTTTATTATCATTGTGAGGTGCACTTTCGGCTGCTTGCCGCTTTTCACACTGCGGATGTTTGTAAGCGATTCGAGCGTGCCTGAGAGGTGCTCAACAGCGGACAGGATTTCAGTTGATTCGGAAACAACGCGCGCCTCTTCGAGCGGCCAGCGGAGGGGAAGAACCGCCTTTTGCCTGCAAGACGCAAGCGCTGTGGAAATCTGCCCGGCGATAAGGAAGCGCTGCTCAAGAAGCGCATCGCGATATTTCTTGTCAGCAACAGGCCAGGTGAAAAGCGAGAGAGACTGCTTGTGCTCGTATTTTTTGTAGAACGACTGGTAGACTGCTTCGGAGATGAACGGGGAAATGGGGGCAAGAAGCCGCAGTGCATCGAATATGGCGTGGTAAAGCACTGCCATTGCAGGCGATGCAGGGCCTTCTTCGTCTATCCTTGCCTTTGCAGTTTTCATGTAGAAACGGCTTATGTCCTCTATCAAAAATGTGCGCACTGCTTTTGCCGCAATATGCGGCCTGTAAGTTTCAAATGCGTCAGTGCACTCTTCAGTAGTTGCAGCAAGGCGCGAAAGAAGCCATCGGTCTTCAGTTGAGAGTGCTTCTGCTTCCGGAAGGAGGGGCTTGCTCTGTTCAGTGTAAAAGCGCGAAAGGAAAACCCCGAGGTTGTAAACCGTGCCAAGCGCGCGGTGCGCCTCCTTTATCTCGTTCCAGTTGAAGCGGAGGTCGTCCCAGAGCGTGTTTGAAAGGGACCAGAGGCGGAATGCATCTGCACCGTACTTGTCCACCACTTCCTCAAGCGGCACGAAGTTGCCGACTGATTTGCTCATCTTCTCGCCCTTTTCATCCACGAAAAAGCCGTGCATGAGGAGTGTTTTGTAGGGGATTTCATTGTTGAGCACTACGCCCGAACCAAGCAGTGAATAGAACCATCCGCGTGTCTGGTCCTTGCCTTCCACTATGAAGTCTGCGCGATGGAACTGGGGCTGCTCGCGCTCGCTTTCAGTGAGAGACGCCCAAATCGCATTGCCTGAGTCGAACCAAACGTCGAGAATGTCCGGAATCCTGTGTGCGGAAGAGCCGCATTTCTCGCACTTGAATTTTACCTCGTCTATGTGCGGCCTGTGAAGGTCGGTGAGCTTTGGAAGCTCGCTTCGAGATGAAATTACCTTGAGATGCGAACAGTGATGGCACTTCCAGATGGGAAGGGGTATGCCCCAGTAACGCTGGCGGCTAATGCACCAGTCAGGCGCATTTTCCACGAAGTCATGGAAGCGCGTCTTTGCGAATGGCGGCTGCCACTCGCAGTTGTCTATTTCAGTGAGCATTTTTTCCTTCAGTTTTGTTATTGAGATAAACCACTGGTTGGTGGCAACGAATACGAGCGGCGTTTTGCAGCGCCAGCAGTGCGGGTACCTGTGCGCGATTTTGCCCTCGTGCACGAGTGCGCCGATGCTTTTCAGGTCCCCTATTATTTTTGCAGATGCCTCGCGCACCGGAATCCCGTGGTATGCGCCTGCTTCCTTTGTGAATTTGCCCGCTGTGTCAACAGGCGAGAATATTTCAAGCGAGAAGCGTTTGCCGATTATGAAGTCTTCGGGACCGTGCCCGGGCGCGCAGTGAACGAGACCGGAACCGTCTTCAAGCGTTACGTATTCGTCAGAGAGAACCACTTTGCGGTCTGTTTTCTTGCCGATTTTTTCCTCGAGCGGATGAATGTACTGTGTCTTTTCCAACTTCTTGCCAGATATTTCGCCAGTAACCACTGCAGATTCCCCAAGCAGGCTCATGAGGTGTTCAAGGCGGTCCTTTGCAAGTATCCATATTTCGTCGCCCACCTTTACCTTCACATAGGTAAAAACCGGGTGCGCCATTATTGCCATGTTTGAGACAAGCGTCCAGGGCGTGGTGGTCCAGATCACGAAATATTCGTTTTCAGAGTCCTTGATTTTGAACTTTACAAAAATGGAAGGATCGGTCTGCTCGCCGTATTCAAGCTCGTAGTTTGCAAGCGTGGTTTCGCAGCGGGAACAGTAGGGCACAACATAAACGCCCTCGTGAAGCAGCCCCTTCTGGTGCGCTGCTGCAAGAGTTTTCCATGAAGCGTCTATGTAAGAATCCTTGTAGGTGACATACGGATTTTCCCAGTCCATCCACACGCCGCAGCGCTGGAACTGGCCGGATATCACGCCTATGTACTGAGTGGCAAATGCCTTGCACTTATTCACGAATTTTTCCACGCCGTATTTGTCTATGTCGCGCTTGTTCGTGAACTTGAGTTCCTGTTCCACTTTCACTTCTATTGGCAAGCCGTGTGTGTCAAAGCCGGGCTGTGCGCGAACGTTGAAGCCCCGCGCCCGCTTGTAGCGGCAGACCGAGTCCTTTATGCACTTGTTCCATGCGGTGCCTGCGTGTATCTGGCCGGTTGCGTAAGGCGGTCCGTCGCAGAAATAGAAGGGCTTGCCGTCTTTGAGGTGCTTTTTTGTCTCCTCGTAGATTTTCTCCGTTTTCCAGAGTTCCAGTATGCCCTGTTCAAGTTTTACCTGGTCGTGCAAAAAGAATCACCCGGATGTTATTGCGCCCCGGACTAGCATGCCGACTGCTGGCGCGCAGAAGACAAGAGGAATGAATGCATAGGGGAGAATTGCTGAAAATGCCGAGAGCGCGATTGCCGCGACTATGTAGCAGCCGAATACGGTTCCCATGAACAGGTACTCTGCATTTGTCGCGCCTATTCCCGCCTTTTTGAATGATGCGAGCGCGAAAAAGCCAACCATCGAAAGCGCGAGAAGCGCGAGTGCGAACGGGATTGAAACGCCCACGCCTGCATTAGTGAACATTATGAATACCACCACAAGCGCGGAAACCACAACTGAGAACTGGAAATCATCCATGTTAAACTGACCTCTTAGGGCTAATTACTCAGACGCATGTATTTAAGTATTTGTCACTGAACCCTCATCGGGAAGTGAATAGGCATATGTCAGACTACACACCTTGGACCGAGAAGTACAGGCCGCAGCACCTGAACGAGGTTGTCGGCCAGAAGGAAACTGTTTCCATACTCAAGGCTTACGTGAAGGAGAAGAACATGCCTAAGGAAGTGCCGTTCAAAATCATATTCCTTGATGAAGCAGACTCGCTCACGAACGACGCACAGAATGCGCTGCGGCGCACGATGGAACTGTACGTGAATGTCACGCGCTTCATACTTTCCGCTAATTACTCGTCGAAAATAATCGAGCCCATACAGTCCAGATGCTCGGTATTCAGATACAGGCCGCTCACTGAGAGTGAGGTAAAGGAAATGCTTGAGAGAGTTGCAAAGGGGGAGAATGTCAAGATTGACGAAAAGGCAATTGAGGCGCTCTTGTATGTTTCAGAAGGGGACATGCGCCGTGCCATCAATTCACTGCAGGGCGCTGCGCTTAACTCAACTCACATTACCGCAGAGGCGGTTTACAAGTCATCCGCGCGCGCTGAGCCTGGTGAAGTGAAGGAAATGATGGAACTTGCGCTCTCGCGGAAGTTTACCGAGGCAAGGAAGAAACTGCACCAGTTGATGATTAACTACGGAATGAGCGGGGAAGACGTGCTCCTGCAGATGTACAGGACAATTGACAAGCTGGATGTGAGCGAGCGGGAGAAGGTTACGATAATGGACAAAATAGGCGAGTACAACTTCAGGCTTGTAGAGGGCGCGAATGAAATGCTCCAGATTGAGGCGCTTCTCGCGCAGATGCTGCTGATAAAGTAGATGCTGATTATTCTTCAGAAATGAAAGTAGAAAGCTCGTAGATATGCCCTGCGAGATTCGCAACCTGCCTGACCTTGAACTTGTCGTTGTTCTTCCTGAAAATGCTGTTCTTGGCAAGCTCTTTTGTATTAAGATAATAAACTCCGCCAGGCCTTTGCAAAACCCATCCTTCAAGCTGCTCCCTCCTAAGATTAGGCGTGTTTTCCAAAAGTGCGCTGTTGAAAAGTTCGAAAAGCTTGTTATTGTCGTAAAGCGTTGCCTTCAAGTAAGAAACAATCTCCCTTGCCTTTGAGCCTGCAGGCCCGTAAAGTTCTATATCCATGTCCAGGACAGAATAGCATAGCACGTAAGTTGAGCCAGACACGGATGCAACATCGTCGTATTTCACTTCCCTCGCAGTTGCAGCAGCTCCCAGCCTCTTCATCGCGCCAGGAAGAGCAGTGAAGCACTTTTTCATGTGCGCTTCTTCATCGCCGTTTGCATAGCCGAATTTCTTGAGTTCGCCGATGTAATCCGACTTGACGATGGCGTTCCATATGCCTGAAAGCCAACCCATTTGCGCCATCTTAGCCTCAGTCAGCCTAAGAACGTATTCTTTATCACCGGTTTTTGGCATGTCAACCGGAAATATGTAACTTGCGCTTCCGTTCATGGAATAATTAGCTGTGGCATAGACACTGCCGATTACATTTCTTATGCGATG
>JAPLWZ010000172.1 GCA_026396335.1 Microcaldota archaeon
CGCCACTCCTGAAAATCCTGCTGCCTTGTTGCCTGTGAAGTTGGAGACATCGAAGATGCCGAGAGCGAAGAGCACCGCGGCAATGATTACCACGAGAGCAATTGCCCATCCATACGTCATCAGGAAGTCAAGCGCCGCTTGTCCTTTCCTATTTATCATACTGATCACCACCCACCAATACGGCGGCGTTGTTTATAAATATTTATGATGGCGCGTGTGGAAGGGTAGTTTTGCATGTAGTGGAAAAATTACGAGTGGTTTTTCCAGATGGTGGATACAGTCGGGCGGCGTATCGCCCGACTTACCCACAAGTTAAACGGTGCGCCGTTCAACTGTGTGGAACCAGCGGGTTCCAGCGGACGGAAAAAAATCCTTGCCCCATGCCGGATTTCTGGAAACCCTCGTAGGGAAACAATAGATAAATAAATCTAACAAGCGAATCGGTTGTTATGAAAACTGCGAGGCACCGCGTTAAAGCCGCGAAGGGCAAAAAAGCCGTAAAAAAAATGGCGAAAAAAATCGGCAAGACCGATTTGTCACGGCGGCAAGTGATTCGCTCGAAACGCGATTCGAGCCGAACCCACCGTGCGGTCGAGATGGATAAATCGTTCGGCGAAATTGAGGACGGGCGCGTGCAGCGCGTCGCCACTGGGCTTAACGGGCTTGACAAGATGCTTCAGGGCGGGATTCCGCGCGAGTCAATCATTCTTCTTTCGGGCGCGTGCGGCACTGGCAAGTCCACGTTTGCAATGCAGTTCCTTTACTACGGCGCGAAATACTGCAATGAACCAGGAGTATATGTGACGCTTGAAGAGGACCCGAAAAAGCTCGTGGAAAACATGGCGCTATTCGGTTGGGACTTGCAGACGCTTGTCGACGAGAAAAAGCTTATTGTCATCAAGCCCGAAGTCTACAAGTTCGACTCCATCAAACAGATTATCGGGGACGCAATTGAGAAGATCGGCGCCAGGCGCCTTGTTGTCGACTCGTACTCGGTCATGCTCACCTATTTCAACGACCCGTATGAAATAAGGAACGGGCTCGTGCAGCTGGACCGCGAGATAAAGAAGATGGGCTGCACTGCAATGGTGATATCGGACATAAAGGACAACTCGGAAATTTTCTCGACAACAGGCGTCGAGGAATTCATTGTTGACGGCGTGATCGTGCTTTACCTGATCAAGAATCCAGATCACCCATATGAATCCAAGCGTGCGATTTCAGTGAGGAAGATGCGCGCCACGCAGCACCCGCTTAATTTATACCCGTTTGACATAAACAGTGAAGGCGTCTCGATTTCAGGCCAGGGCTTGAGCGGCGAAGGTCATGCAGTTGGAGAGGGAACAGGAAGAGCGGGCAGAGACTCGGGCGGCGGGAAAACCACGAAGAAGAGGCATATTACCGTGGCGCCAAAAACAACGGAGAAGAAAGACAGACAGGGTTCGCTTGTCGACTTGTCCGCGCTGAAAAGCCGCGGCGGGCACACCTGGAAATGGAAGCACCTTTAGATTTCATTTAGATTTTATATCATAGGGAGAGTGTTCATTTGGATGCGCTATCACTATTTCACGGAATTACGGCAAAAGCCAAAAACTTAAGGGCGCAAGCCTCGCTTGAACAGCTTATTGTAATCGCAGCAGCGCTCGCGTTCATCGGAATCGCGTTCTATTTCGCCGCCTCCTATTCATCTGACAGCGTGAAAATCGCGCAGTCCGAGGATGCTGTGCAGCGCTTGGCGGCAGGCGCGGATTATGTTTATTCGCTCGGGCCCAATTCCAAAGAGTATGTAACTATCTATATACCGACAGATGTTACGAACATAAGCGTGATTGGCAACACCATCCGCTTCCAGGTGTATACTTCGGCTGGCGGAATCACGGATATTTTTGCCTACTCGAAAGCCGGGCTAATAGGCGCGCTTCCGGCGTACCGCGGCAGGCAGAAAATACTCATACAGTATCTTGCGAACGGGAAGGTGAGCCTTGGCGAGGCCGGGCTTGACTGTTCACCGCAACTCATAACAAGGTCGTTCAATGTTTCACAGACCGGAAGCGACACTATAACGATTACCAATAATGCGGACTACCGGGTCACTGGAATTACCGCGGGACTTTCGGGCAGTGCATCGGAATTCACCACGCTTTCAAGCCCGGGAAGCGAGATTGCGCCTGGAGACAGTGCGACATTCACTGTCTACTATAATGTGCCGGCAAGCCAGGACACTGGCGTATACGGCGGGATAGTGAGCGTGGGCTCGGGCAATGACGGCTCATGCATCACACAGCTTACCATACAGGTGAACGGCGTAACGACTTGCGGAGGGCTTTGCTCTTCTGTTGGCTACCAGAGCGGAACCTGCCGCGCGAATGCGACCGCTTGCTTTGCAAACGGCGAGGCATACGTTCCGCAGAACGATTATACCTGCAACCCGACCCCTACAACGCCGAGCTGCTGCTGCTACCCCACGCAGGACATTTGGGGCCCGCTTGCAACCAATCTCGGCATCTACCCCCCGAACGCATCATCAGGCTCGCCCATGACCATGTTCGCGATTTGCAATGACACGCTCATGGGGGGAAGCTATATCGCATCCGCGGCAATGCAGGTTGACGGCGGCGCCTGGCTTGCCATGACTGCGAACGACAGCACCTTCTCGCACATTGTTGCAGAAGGGGTGAAGCTCAACTTTACTGCGCCGGCGCTGGGCGCACACTACGGCTGCGTGAGGTGCACAGACACGGCAAACAACACAGGCAACCCGAACTGCAATCGGCTCTTCAACGTTACAGGCGCAGATACACTCGGACCGATTGTCACGCTCATGAACCACACGTCCTTCCCGACCACGCTCACCAATTTGACAGAATCAGGGAGTGCGACAGATATGTTCACAGGCAACCATAACATACAGAACTGCTTCATGAAGCTCGATTCCGGCGTCTGGTTTTCCCCAACCCCGCTTGACGGCTCATACGACTCGCCAACAGAGGACTTCTACTGGAACTTCGGCATACTTTCAAGCGGATACCACACGGTTTACGCGTACTGTGTTGACTCGCTTGGCAATGTGGGCGGCGTATACAACGATTCGTTCGGAGTCATCAGCGTGGACCTCATGCTCATCATGGATGTTTCAGGCTCAATGGCAGACCCTGTCACAAACGCGTACGACACCACAGTTGACACCACGACAAGCACCAGCTTCACGCTGGAAAAAAGCATCACCGTGCCTGCGATTAACGGGAACGTTGCCAATGTTTCGACAGAGATACGCACCGACAGGTCGGGCTGCACTGTTTACTTTGAGAACAGGATTGGCGCGACTGTAATCTCATACGGCAACCGCACCAGCACATCGTACGGAACGATTACATCAAACGATGTGGACATCTCAAGCGGCGGAACACCGCCCTTCAACGTGGATGTTTACCTGAGGAGGAGCGCCACATCCGGCTGCACCGCGTATGTGCGGAATGTTTACATCACACAGCAGCCCTCAAAGATGAATGCTGCAAAGTATGCCGCAAGCACATTCGTGGATATCACGGGCAATAGCACCTATGCGGGGCTGGTTTCATACTCCACCAGCGCGACAACAGTCAGACAGCTCGTCGTCATGAGCGCGGCGAACAAGAACACGCTGAAAAACTCCATCAACGGGCTTGTTGCATCAGGCAACACCTGCATAGGCTGCGGGATTGACAATGGCATGACTGAACTCACTTCTGCAAGAAGCCGCTACCCTAACTCCACCCGTGTGGAAGTGCTGATGACTGATGGGCAGAACAACGTTGACCCTCCTGACCCGAATGCCGAGGCTGCAGCATCAAGGGACAACTCGATAATAATCTACACCATCGGCTTTGGCGGCGACACGGATGCAAACCAGCTTACCAATATCGCGCTCCTCACATATGGCAAATACTACTATGCGCCCGATGCCGCGACGCTGACATATATCTACTCGCACATTGGCCAATGAATTGGCTTTTGACCTACGGGTCAAAAACGCGCCAAATGTTATTTGGCGCTTGGCCAATGAGTTGGCTTTTTGAGCTGCGGGCCAATAGGGTTTTGAGAAGGTGCACTTTCGCTTTTTTTTCTTTTCC
>JAPLWZ010000160.1 GCA_026396335.1 Microcaldota archaeon
TTAGAGTCTCTTCACGCGCGCTTCCGCCCCTATTCGCTTCAGCACACTTTTCACATTAGTGGGCACCCTGTCCTGCCAGCGCGCGCCCTTTTTCATTCTCGTGCGGATTTTTGTGGCGTTGAACTTTTCCTTTTTGAAGAACGGGACTGCGCGCACGGTTTTCCCGGCGCGGCGCATCAGTTTCTTCACTAATGCATTGTTCGAGTAAACAACATCATAGCGCGGCACGCGCGCATCAACGTGCGCGACCCACAATTCATTGCTGTGAATGTCTGTGACGCTTGCAAGCACACACTTGCGCGCCAAACCGGCAGCGGAAAGCTGTGCCTTGATCATTTTCACCCGCTCGCGCACGGAAAAAGGATTCTTCACAGTGTTCTTTTCCTGCGCGCTTCCTATCGCAACAATTACCTTGCTGCTCTTCTTCGCAATCCACTTCACTGCGGAAAGGTGCCCTTTGTGGAACGGTTGAAATCTTCCGATGAATAATGCAACGGGCATTTTTTTCGCCATAAGAATCAGAACAGCTTTAGTGTTTAAAGTGCCTTCTGCTCGTCAATATCATGCTCATTCCGAATTCGTCCGCGGCTTTTATCGATTCCTCGTCCCTTATCGAGCCGCCTGGCTGCGCGATGCAGGTCACGCCTGCCTTTGCCAATTCATCCACCGCGTCGCGGAACGGGAAGAATGCGTCCGAAGCGGCAGTGGTGCCGTGAAGGTCAAATCCGAACCGTTTCGCCTTGTCAATCGCAATCTTGCACGAGTCCACGCGGCTCATCTGCCCTGCGCCATTGCCAACAAGCTGAAGGTTCTTTGCAATCGCAATGCAGTTTGATTTCGTGTGCTTGGCAAATTTTGTGGCAAAGTAAGCGTCCTCAATTTCCTGCGCGGTTGGTTTCTTGGCAGTTGGAACTGTGATGGCGGCCTTGTCGTAAATGCCCGGGTCCCTTCCCTGGTAAAGCATGCCGCCTGTAATGTAGCGGAAGTTAACCGCGCGCTCAGTGCTCATGTCCCATATGTTAGACACATCAAGAAGCCGCCTGCTCTCCTTTTGCTTCAAAATTTCAAGCGCATCATCATCGAAACCTGGCGCAAGCACCACTTCAATGAATTTGGTGCCAATCTCCTTCGCGGTCGCGGCATCCACCTTCTGCGAGAATGCAATCACGCCTCCGAATGCCGAGAGCGGGTCGCCTGCATAAGCCTTTTCGTAACTCTCAACAAGCGTTTTTCCAACAGCGCCACCGCATGGGTTGTTGTGCTTGAGTATGATGCATGCCGTTTCATCCTTGAATTCGCGGATCAAGCCGAATGCAGTGTCAGCGTCCAGGAAATTGTTGTAGCTCATTGCCTTGCTGCCTGCGTGTATTTTGGAGTCAAGTATGCTGGTCCTGCCCAATATTCGGTAAGCAGCCGCCTGCTGGCTCGGATTTTCACCATAGCGGAGCGGGTAAGCCCTTTCAAAGCGCATTTCCAGGAAGTCGGGATATAAATCGTCGCCGTGCACTGAGGATAAGTACCTGCAAATCGCTGCGTCATAGCTGCTTGTCCTTGCAAATGCCTTAAGCGCAAGCTCGCGGCGCGTTTCTGTGTCAATTCCGCCCTTGCTTTTCAATTTTTCAAGTATCATTCCATAGTCAGCAGGGTCAACAACAACTGCAACTGACTCGAAATTCTTTGCGGCAGCGCGCACCATCGCAGGCCCGCCAACATCGATCATTTCGATCGCTTCCTCCAGTTTGGTGCCCTCTTTGCCAGCGACTGATTCAAATGGATAAAGGTTCACAACAACTAAGTCGATTGGCACAATGCCGTTCTTCTCCGCCTGGTCTGCGTGCTCTTTTTTTCCGCGCCTGTAAAGTATGCCGCCGTGGATTTTCGGGTGGAGTGTTTTCACCCTGCCCTCGAACATTTCCGGAAAACCAGTAATATCAGAAACATCCTTTACTGGAATGCCTTCGCTTTTCAGCGCGGATGCAGTGCCTCCAGTGGAGATGATTTCTGTTCCGAGGTTAGCAAGTTCCTTAGCAAAGGGTGCAAGCCCCTTTTTGTCCCAAACGCTGATTAACGCTCGCCGAATAATATTTGCCATCAAAGACGACCGATGCATTGTATGTATTGAAAGTGCTTATAAACCTCTTCCCACCCTCATAATAGCATGGAAAGGCACATCCGCAAGGTATCTGGCGAGGAGATGCGGCTCAAGGAGATTGCTGAAGGCGCACACAAGCACAAGCCTTCAATGCGCTCGCCATCCATGTCTGAAGGGCCAATGATCACAGACTCCAAAAGCGTGGAGGCATGGGGCAGGAAGTCTTTCGAGCACTCTGTAAAAGTGGAAATAGCTGCGCTCAAGAAGCGCTTGTTCGCAATCAAGCAGAAAAAACTGAAAAAGAAACTCAAAAAAGAGTACGGCACTACATTCGCGGCAGGCAAGGAGCCGCCAGAAGGGCCGAGGGATTAAGCAGCGGATCTGCCACGCAGCAACCGCTTCTTTTTTATACTGTTTCACACCGAAAACAAAACGATGACGGATTACTTGGAAACGCCACTTGACAAGTCTAAGCTGAATGATAATCTAGTTTTTGATAAAATAAATATCTGCCCCCTGAAGGGGGCAGTTTTACTACATGAAGGACACCAAACTCATTTGGTCAAATGTCTTTTCCACTTCCACAACTGAAATTGAAAGCTCCTTTGCCCTGTGCTCAGTTATGTACCTGTAAATAGTGTC
>JAPLWZ010000017.1 GCA_026396335.1 Microcaldota archaeon
GCATCGACAAGCGCGAGTGCGACGTGTTTTTCAGGATTGACGGCAATTTCGGCGACAACACGGTGGACGGGCCGTCAGCTGGAGGCGCAATGACAGTTGCCACGCATGCCGCGCTTATTGGCGCAAAGATAAGGCAGGATGTGGTGATGACGGGCGCAATACTTCCCGGCGGAAAAATTGGTGAAGTTGGCGGCGTGATTGAAAAGTCAATTGCGGCATCCGACTCGGGCGCAAAATACATGCTTGCCCCAAGGCTGAAAGTGTACGAGGCGCTGCTGCTCTCGTCAATCGGAAGGCAGAACGACTTCACTGCAATAGAAATATACAACATATCAGACGCAGAAGTAGTCATTTTCTCGGATTACTTAGAAAAATTCTCCTCGCGCTTCAACCCGGAAAGCTCGCCGCTCCCGGAAGGCTTGCCCGCTCTTCCAAAAGATGCAGACAGCATGCGGTTTTCCAAGGTGGCATCAGACATAGTGGACCGCCTTGACCTGAAGGTGGCAACCTTATTCCCAACACAGCAGCAAAGCGGGCAGAACGCAAGCAAGCTGCAAGTTTACTTCAGGAACGAGATTGAGAATTACCGTTTGCTCATTTCGCGCGGATATTCCTTCACTGCTGCAAATGCGGCATTCCTGCTTTCAATTGATGCAGAATACGTAAAAATCGGGGACAAGACAGTCGATATTGACGGCAGCATAGAGGATGTGAGCGCATGCGCGTCAACACTCCACAAGCCGCAGAAAAATATGAACAATTTGGATTGGGCAATTGGCTCGGACCTGCGCAGGATCTGGGCGCAGAAAAAGCTCAATGAAACAATCGAATACAGGGCGGACCAGGGAGGCTACACCACGCTTCGCGACCTTCTCTTCTCTTATGGCTGGTGCGGCATCAGCCAGTCCCTTGCAGACCAGGCAACTGGAATTTCTGGCGCGACAGCGGATGAAACGAAACTATCCTCGCTTTCATCGCAGAGGCTGTTTGAAGCGCAGGATGTGCTAGCTTCTGCATCCAAGCCGGACTACGACGCGATTTGGCATTATGAATCAGCAGTGATTGCGAACAGGAGCGGAGACTATGGCGCTTCGATTTACGAGTCCACATACGCAGAGACCATGCAGAAGATCACATCATCAGGCGACACGAACCTGACGCAGAACATGGACAAGGCAATAGACGGGCCAAGAAAATCCCTCTGGGGCAAGATATACTACAGCCAGGCAATGTTCCTTTACACAAAAGCAGAGCAGGACAATTCATCATTTACCGATGCTTACAGGATATTCAAGTTCTCAACCGAGCTTGACAAGGCGGATGACGACATAAAATCAGCACTGGCAAGCACCGAACCGGAAGTTCGCGTGATAAGGATGGACACTCCCCTCGAAAAGCCGGGCCCTACAGAGCAGGACTTCTGGGTTTCACTCTTCCTCGCATTCTCAATCGTGGCATTCGGCATAGCAATCATTTACAGGCTGGTGAAGCGCGGGCTGAAATTCGGCGTGAAAACCGAGAAGATTGAATTGAAATAAAATGAATTTGGCTTGAAGGTTGATATTATGGCAGAAGAACTTGAAACTCGCGCAAAAAGGCTTGTTGAGGAAAACAATGGTGTGAAAAAAGTCGCGCTCTCCTACTCTGGCGGGCTTGATGCCGCGGTTATTGGAATGCTTCTTCAATCGGCCGGCTTCATAGTAGTCCCCGTCGTAGTGAATTTGGGGCAGCAATCTGACTTTGCGCGCATTGAAAAAAACGCGCGTGCCATGTTCGGTTCGTGCATAATCGTTGACGCACGAGCGCACCTGATTGAAAACTGCATACGCGGGATAAAGGCGAACTGCGGCGTCTTCGGGCACGTGAACATGGGCGGGCTTTC
This sequence comes from Microcaldota archaeon, assembly GCA_026396335.1. Taxonomy (GTDB): domain Archaea; phylum Micrarchaeota; class Micrarchaeia; order Anstonellales; family Anstonellaceae; genus UBA10161. The sequence continues at coordinate 1,883 of JAPLWZ010000017.1, forward strand.
GCGCCCTGTCCTCGCGCGCGTTGTGTGCGAAGAGGCAAGGAAGAACGGCTGCCAGGCAATAGCGCACGGAGCGTCCGGCACTGGCAACGACCACCTGACAATGGAAAACTCCCTTCGCGTTCTTGCTCCTGACCTGCGGATTATTGCGCCAGTGCGTGACTTAGACCTTAAGAGAGACGAGTCACTCGCTTATGCAAAGAAGAAAAAGCTCCCGACAAACCTCGCGCGCGCGGAAAAGTTTTCCGCTGACGAGAACTTGTGGGCGCGCTGCTTTAGGCAGGGGAGCACGATTGACCCCGAAGAGCCGCTTCCTGAAGAGGCTTACAAGTGGACCGTGTCGCCGCAAAAGGCGCCTGACAAGGGCGCGGATATCGAAATAGAATTCGAGAACGGAGTACCGATTATTGCAGTCATTAACGGCAAGAGGCACACAGGCGCAGCTTGTCCTGCTTGCCGCGCACCGCGAACTCGAAAGATTGGTTCTCACTACAAAAGAATTGGCTGCAAAACGCTCAGTTGACGCAAACTGGAACCAGCTCATACACGACGGCGGCTGGTACACGCGCCTGAGGCATTACCTGGACGCGTTTGTGGATGAATCGCAGCGGCCAGTGGACGGCATTGTGTCGCTTGAGCTTTACAAAGGCAGCATCATAGTAAAAAGAAGGAAGAGCAGGAACGCGCTTTCCGACAAGAGATTGTCCGGCAGAGACTCGAAGGGCGTTTTCTCGCAAAAGGAGGCGCGACAGTTTGCCAAGCTCTACGGGCTGCAGGATGTAATTGCCTACATGATTGACGGAGACTGAGCCAGGGCTGCGAAAGGATATTTAAAGACGTTTTACAGAAGGACTAACGCCAGCCGGATGCGACCTGCCTGGAATAGCAAGGTATATAAGGATGAATTACCATATAGTACCACATAGATGGAACGGGGGCAGCCGACGGCAACAGGGTGCAGACATGACACACGGATTCAAAAACAAAATCCTGAATGTGACTGGGGAGGGGAATGGCATTATGCGCCATGGCTTCTCCACGCAGCTGACAAACGTGGAGCTGAAACAGCTGAAACGCCTCCATGACAAGCATATTGGCGATTATGCCAAGATCATCGACAACGACATGGAATACCGCAAGAGGCACTTCGGATACCGCAAGGCGGCAAAGGAAGAGGGCATCTCGATAAACGACGCTGACAGCTACCATAAAGTTGCAATATACAGGATTGAAAAGGCCAACCACAAGGATTGCACCGGCGGGCAGTTCATCTCCTGCGCAGTTTACTGCGACCCGAGGGATTCCGCGCTCCACAACATGCTGGCCATGGGCACGCAATACGTGGACGAAAACAAGGTGCTGAGGAACGGCGTGTTCGGGCTTCTGGTGGAATTGGGGGATGAGACTGCCAGGTTCTCGACGGCAAGCTTCTATATCAACAACCACAACATCGAGCATGGCGAGAGGGCGCTGCTTTTTGAGATGTACGTGGCCTCGTATGGCCAGCTTGAAAAGGAGCTCGGATACACTGAGCAGCAAGTTGTAGATTTTTGGAGGGAACAGCGAGCCAGGGTAATCAAAAGGAAGCGCGATGCTGGCTTTGACATAAGCAAAACGGAAGCCGGAACGCCTTACCAGGAAATTTACAATGAAAAAACAGATTGCTTTGAAAAGACCTATTTTCCGCTTGTGTTCCATGGCAAGGAGAAATGCGAGCTGTACGTCCTCGAAGGGGGAGAAAAAGTGCCCCTGAATGAATGGTATAAGCAGGTAAAACTGTATGAGGAATTTGAAGTCATAAGGAAATACTCGGAAAAATTTGGCGCCCACCGGGGCGAGGCGGGGTATTACGATGGATATACAATGCAGAATGAAGAAAGCAGCACCACTGTGCTCTGCTGCGACTCGCGCCACCAACGGAAGGGAAGGGCAACCGTAAAGGTCATGGGCGGCATCCTTACAGAGCATGAAAAGATGCTTGAGCTTTGCAATCCCAAGAAGGTCCAGATTGTCAACTGCTTGCACATTGGATGCGGGTATGTCGGAGTCGCCTACCTCATGCACACCATGGGCATGGAACTCGAGGCAATGTTCAACGAAGCGCACAGGCTTGGCTCTGCTGACGCTGAAAGGATAGAAAGCGCGAGAAAATTCTTCAAAAGCGGCATCAGGCGCGTTGAAAAAGGCACCTGGCAGGGATTTGACCTGAAAAAATTCATGCTTTCGCTAGAGAGCATGGCAGGCAGGAAGTTCTCTGTAAAAACCAACGGGCTGCTCGATGAACTTCTCAAGTCGCACTTGTCGGATACAAGAAATTCCGTTCAGGACATGCTGGACAAGGAAAAAAGATTCCTTGTGTGGGACGAGAAGATTGGAACCGTCGCAATGCCTGCTGCATTGGAGCTGGACCGCATGCTGGGGCCAGACAGCCATCTGCTTCCAAAGAACTGGAAAGCTGGCAAAGAGGTTGTGCTGGAAAAGGAATTCATGAAGCTCCTTACGCTGACTGCAGCAAAGCAGGAAACTGACAAGTGGATTGCGCTCATGAACGAGCGCCATGATGAAATACTTGCCAAAAGGATTGAAAACGCAAAAAAAATAGGCATTGAAATAGATTACAAAGT
>JAPLWZ010000028.1 GCA_026396335.1 Microcaldota archaeon
GACTTCCAGATCAATGCTGGCGTCAAGGTCAAGATCGGCAAACTAAGCTCAATTGACAATGGCAGCGGCAATGACCTGAAGTTCGACAAGAAGTTCCCGAAGGCGAACACGCTGCAGATGCCGAAGGTTGACAGCAAGAACCTCGCTGCAAGCCAGATGCGCTACAGGAACAAAATCTGCTAAGTTTTTTCTTTTTTAATTTTTTCTCTTTTTTATTTTCCTTAAATTTATTTTTTTTTATTTTTTCTTTTCTGTTTTGTTTTTTATTTTTCTTTTTTTCTTAGTGTAAACATGCGTTTTGTGCTGATTTGCTAAAAGTTTTTTCGCCCTTTTGCCATTCTAAAATTTCTAATTTTGTTCCAAATAAAACACGTACGAAGATGAATTTTTGGCGCGCGAATATGCTTATAAACCTGGACTACTGATAAAAGCTGCAAGCACAACAGGTAGTGGTTGATGCGGCTTCGAAACCCTATATATTGTGGTTTTCGAAGGTTTGGGAAATTGTAATTTTGTGTCCATTTTGAGACACCAATTACCCTGTTTTCGCTTGCTTCCAGGCGCAATTGGGGTGGGGATGTGGAGGAAGCGACCGTAACCAAGCAACAAACCCGACAGGGTGGGCTTAAGATAAACCGTCTTTTCACAACGGAGGGCATAGACCCTCTTGATTCAACTGAATATGACCTTAGAACCTCTGTTATTAGGAACTCTGACGGCTCCACTGTGTTTGAGATGCAGGACGTTGAGGTGCCAAAGAGCTGGTCGCAGGTCGCAACTGACATTATCGCACAGAAATACTTCAGGAAGGCAGGCGTGCCGATGCACGACCGGTTCGGCAATGTGCAAAAAGGAATGGACGGAAAGGTAATTACCGGCCCGGAAAGGTCTACCAGGCAGGTTGTGGGAAGATTAGCGGGCTGCTGGCGTTACTGGGGAGAGAAGCACGGCTATTTTGCCTCGAAAGCGGATGCTGAGGCGTTTGAGGATGAACTGAAATTCATGCTTTTGAACCAGATTGCCTCGCCGAATTCGCCGCAGTGGTTCAATACGGGATTGGCTTATTCTTACGGAATAAAGGGAAGCGCGCAGGGGCACTATTATGTTGACGCTACAAGCGGGGAAGTGAAACTCTCCGAGGACTCTTACACTCACCCGCAGCCGCATGCATGCTTCATCCAGTCGCTGAAGGATGATCTGGTGAATGAGGGCGGCATATTTGACTTAGTTACGCGCGAGGCGAGGCTTTTCAAGTACGGCTCGGGCACAGGCACTAACTTTTCCTGCTTAAGGGCAAGCGGCGAGAAGTTGTCAGGCGGCGGGAATTCTTCCGGGTTAATGTCATTTTTGAAAATTTATGACCGCGCTGCAGGCGCCATTAAGTCAGGCGGAACGACAAGAAGGGCGGCAAAAATGGTCATTATTGACGTGGATCACCCAGATATTGAAAAATTCATCAACTGGAAGGTGCTTGAGGAGCAAAAAGTGGCAGCGCTTGTTGCGGGAAGCAAGTCATGCTCAAAGCATTTGAACAACATAATGAAAGTGGCGGCAGAAGAGCACTCAACAGACCTTAAAAATGAGAGGATAAAGCTCGCGATTGTCAAGGCGCTTTCGAAGAATGTGCCGCTGAACTATGTTTTCCGCGCTCTTTCGCTTGCAAAGCAGGGCAAGCTGTCGATTGACTTCCCTGTTTTCGACACGCACTATGAGTCTGATGCTTACGTTACCGTTTCGGGGCAGAACTCGAATAATACTGTAAGGATTTCAAACAGGTTTGTATCCGCTGTGGAAAACGACGCAGAGTGGAGCCTGATTGCAAGGACCGACGGGCGCGTGATGAGGAAGATGAAGGCGCGCGACTTGTGGAACGAAATCGCTTTTGCCGCATGGAGCTGCGCCGACCCTGGCGTACAGTACGACGACATCATAAACGACTGGCACACCTGCCCAATGGACGGAAGGATAAATGCGTCCAACCCCTGCTCGGAATACATGTTCCTGGATGACACTGCGTGCAATTTGGCATCGCTCAACCTCATGAAATTCTACGATGAGAATACTGGCGCATTCAATGTGGAATTGTACAAGCACGCTGCAAGGCTTTGGACGGTTGTTCTTGAAATTTCCGTTCTCATGGCGCAGTTCCCTGCGCGCGAAATTGCGAAAAAGAGTTTTGAGTTCAGGACGCTTGGGCTCGGCTATGCAAACTTAGGCTCGCTTTTGATGGTGATGGGCGCGCCCTATGAGTCGCCAGAAGCGCATGCGATTACCGGTGCGCTCACTGCCGTGCTTTGCGGAGAGTCTTATGCTACATCTGCTGAGATGGCGCGCGAGCTTGGACCATTCTCAGCATATGAAAGGAACCGCGAGCACATGCTGCGGGTGGTGAGGAACCACAGGCGCGCTTCGTACAATGCGCAGCCGAGCGAATATGAAGGACTTTCTGTGAAACCCATGGGAATTGATGAGAAGTATTGCCCCGGCTATATGCTGCAATCTGCCCGCGAATGCTGGGACCGCGCTTACCTGCTTGGAGAAAAACACGGCTACAGGAATGCACAGGTTACGGTGATTGCGCCCACTGGCACCATTGGCTTGCAGATGGACTGTGACACAACGGGGATTGAACCGGATTTTGCAATTGTGAAATTCAAAAAGCTCGCGGGCGGCGGTTACTTCAAGATTGTGAATGCGTCCGTGAAAAAGGCGCTTGCGAAAATGGGCTACAATCCGACACAGATCCGCGAAATTGAATTGTATGCGCTTGGGCACGGAACACTCACAGGCTGCCCGTTCATCAATGCGGATTCGCTTTCTGCACGAGGTTTCTCAAGCGAAAAGATTGCAAAGATAGAGGCACAGCTGCCAAAAGCGTTCGACATGCGCTTTGCATTCAACAAGTATGTACTGGGAGAGGAGTTCATCCGCTCGCTCGGATTTTCCGACTTGGAAATGAATGATTCAAAGTTTGATTTGCTTGCAAAACTCGGGTTCACGAAGCAGCAGATAGAGGAGGCGAATGAGTTTGTGTGCGGCGCCATGACTACCGAGGGCGCGCCCCACCTCAAGCCCGAGCACTACGCTGTTTTTGACTGTGCGAGCAAGTGCGGCAAGAAGGGGAAGCGATTCATTTCCTATGTTGGGCACATTAAGATGATGGCTGCTGCGCAGCCGTTCATCACAGGCTCTATTTCAAAGACGATAAACATGCCATCAGATGCAACGATTGAAGACATGAAGGATGCATACCTGCTTTCGTGGAAGCACATGCTGAAGTCAAATGCGCTTTACAGGGACGGAAGCAAGCTAAGCCAGCCGCTGAATGCAACTGCCGATGTTGATGAGGATGAACTCGCGCAATTGCTTGGATTCGGCGAGGATGTGGACGAAACATTTGGCCCTGCGCAGCTGCAGAGCAAGATTGTCGGCAGGATAAACAGGAGGAAGCTTCCTGCCAAGAGGCGCGGTTTTGTGCAGGAGGCACGCGTGGGCGGGCACAAGGTTTACTTGAAAACCGGAGAGTACCCAGACGGGCAGCTCGGCGAAATATTCGTGGACATGTACAAGGAGGGCGCGGGCTACCGTGCGCTTCTGAATTGTTTTGCGATCGCTGTGAGCAAGGGCTTGCAGTACGGCGTGCCACTTGAGGAGTTTGTGGATACGTTCACATTCACGCGCTTTGAGCCTGCGGGCGTTGTGACTGGGCACGAGGCTGTGAAGAATGCCACTTCGATGGTGGATTATGTATTCCGTGTGCTTGGCTATGAGTATTTGAACAGGCAGGATTTAGTGCACATAAAGGGAACGAACGGGAATAGCGACCTGCACCCGGTTTCTCCTGCTCCGACTCCGCATGTGGAGGAGCAGAAGGGGCAGGTGAAGCTGATTTCGCAGGAGCCGCAGTCGCTGACCGAGAAGGACGAGGACGATTTTGACCAGAAGGCGCGGGCTGCAAAATCGCAGGGCTTCACAGGAGCGCAGTGCGAAGGCTGCGGCTCGATGAAGGTGAAACAGAATGGCACGTGCCAGGTGTGCGTGGACTGCGGCGAGACGACGGGCTGCTCCTAAGCGTTTCTTAATTTTCACTCAAGGGTTGCGGAGTCCTTGGACTTGGATAGAGGGGTTTAGACAGTAAAAAACTTGGCACTAATTACTAGAGCTTTTTTTGTGGTGGCTTCCAGTTCTCAAAACCAGGGAGCTCGTGAATAACTGCATCACACTGATATTCAATCTGAGACAATTTTATAGCATAAGCTGCATTAATGTATAATAATTTCCAACCAAGCTGTTCTAGTCTTTCACGCTTTCGATTATCGCCTTTCTGTCTTTGCTCAAATTTTTTCTGACCATAAATTGGATAGAAATGGGCGTAACCCTGTACCTCTATAGCCACTTTCAGTGATGGAATCAATATGTCGACTTCTTGATTTTTTAGCAAGCCCCAATCCTTGAATTTAATTTCTATGCCCACGAGAGCTTTAGAAATATACTGGAGTGCATATTTTTCTAATTTAGAGCCATCTCTTGCCGCTTTAGCGATACCCCGGGCATTTTTCTTTCTAAATTCAGGGTCTGCCCACAAATCTGCGTTTATTTTTCTCCACGCTGGATCTAACCACCTAGTTTTCATTTTCGTACTACTTCGTTTACGCCCTTCTGGAGACCGTGTCATTTTTGTAAGACGTTCAATATTCTCTTTTGACTGCCCTCGCACTTTGGCAATATCAGACATTCTTTTCCTATAATCAAAATTAAGCCATCTTTTAGCAGCTATCTCAATCATTCTTTTTCTATAATCAAGATTAAGCCATCTTTTAGCAGCCATTTCTCGATTGCGTTTATCAATATTTTCTTTATTTCTTAGATATGCCTTTTTTTGACCAATTTTCGTTTTTTTCGCATATTCATCATTTTTCCACAAGTTTTTCATTTTTT
>JAPLWZ010000140.1 GCA_026396335.1 Microcaldota archaeon
GACACTATTTACAGGTACATAACTGAGCACAGGGCAAAGGAGCTTTCAATTTCAGTTGTGGAAGTGGAAAAGACATTTGACCAAATGAGTTTGGTGTCCTTCATGTAGTAAAACTGCCCCCTTCAGGGGGCAGATATTTATCCAACAAGTCAAATACGACGATAAAGAACTGCAATATCCAATGGTTCCCCCACTCAATACGGCTGATAGGCGCAGCCAACAGCAGCATAATCAACAACACATTCACCGTAACTGCGGGCGGCACACAAGTCATCTCGAATAATTCGGTATCCAACACATTCTACTGGAATAACTTTACGGACACGGGTTTCTATTATGTGAATGAAATAAACGGCAGCAGCAACTATTACAATACGACATTGAGCGGGCACGGCGAAGGCAACATTTACTCAAATGTGATTAACGGTACTGTGCCTGTCGGCGGCGCCAACCTGGCTGTTTACGGCAGTGGCTTAAGATACGGCACAAACGGAAGGGGAATGCCTTACAACAATTCAACTTCAGCTAGCAAGTTCCTGGGAAACGTAGTGGATTACGCACCCCTCACCAATCAAATACAGGTCTGCGACAACATCACCGCTGCGAACTCTCCTTACACACTCATCGCAAATGCAACAATCAACGGTGCGACCTGCTTTAACATAAACGCGGCAAATGCGACACTCGACTGCAACGGTTACTCAATCAATGGAAGCAACATAACCAGCACTTACGGCATCTATTCCAACCAGTTCAACACGACAATAAGGAATTGCAACATCAGCACTTTCTATATCGGCGTTTACCTTGACGGGGCAAACAACAGCTCAATAGACAATTCCAACATATCCTCTACATTTACGAGCGGGCTTGGCATTTACACGCTCGGGGCAAAATACAACAGGATAACAAATACATTCAGCTCCGCCCCGGCGGGCAAAGGAATCCAAATATCCACAGGCTCGGACTATGCAACAATCATTAACACAACCGGCAACTCGGGCACAAACGGGGGCATGTGGATATACTACAGTTCTTTCCACAATATTTCCAATTCGCAAGGAACCTCCACCTCCAGCTACGGCTTCCGCCTTGAAGGAAGCTCAAACAACACGGTCACAGGCGTAAACGGAACCTCAAGCACAACGTCGAACGCGATTGGATTCTATCTCGCCTTAAATTCAAGCAACAACACGATCACCAATTGCATAGGAACGTCCGTCGATGGAAACGGCCTGCGTCTCACAACCGGGTCGATTCAAAACACATTCACCAACTGCGTTGCAACTTCCAGCTCGCAGCCCGGCATCCTGATGGGAAGGCAATTGGGGACCAGTGGAAACGACACGAATTACAATCTGTTCACCAATCTCACGGCATCATCCGGCTCCAGCAACGGGGTAATACTCCAATCCGGCTCCAATAACACGTTCACAAACTCAACCATAACATCCACTACTGGCGTTGCTTTTGTAATCTCCCTTAGCAGCACAAACAACACAATCATCAATAGCACCCTGAGCGCGCCTATCAACACCTCTTTATTGGTGGACGCAACCTCCGGCAACAACCTGTTCTACTGGAACAACTTCACCAACACGAGCGGGCTTTATGTAAATGACACGAACGGCTCAAACTTCTACAACACGACTCTTGCAGGGCAGCCTGCTGGAAACATCTGGTTCAACGTGATGAACGGTAGCGTGTCAATAACAGGCACTGTGCTCTCGCCATTCAGCGGGCTTTACTACGGCGCAACAGGCTCCGGCTATCCTTACAACAACTCAACCTCCCAGAGCAAGTTCAGCTGCAATGCAGCAAGCTGTGGCGATTACGCGCCGCTTATTCATCCTACTCCCAATATCACCCTGTCCGCGACAAGCTGGTCTGTGCAGGTTGGAACTTCCACGACTGTGAACTGCACTGTGGACAACAGCCAGACTCCGATTTACCTTTACAGGAACAATGCGCAGGTGAACAGTTCCGTTGCAGGTGGCACAATATCAGAAACTCAAACTCTTTCTATAGGCACCTACAACTACACCTGCAATTCCACATCGTCGCAGAATTACAGTGCGGCGGCAGAGCAGTCAAGTAACCTGATTGTTACTGCAGTGCCTGCCCCTCCGCTCCCGCAGCCAGGCGCGAATAACGGCGGCGGCAGTGTTTATTCGCCTCCAGCCGCGCAGCCGCCAACCGAACCGCCGGCTGTCGAGCCGCAGCCTCCTGCGCAAAATGTCACTCTCCCTATGGAGCCTCAGTCTGAGCAGCAAACTTTGGAATCATCAACGCTGGCAGTAAAAGATGCCGGCGCGGCGCTTGAACAGGCACTCAAGGATGGCAAGGATGTTTCTAACGCAGCATGGATTTATTCAGCAGCAAAAGACGCTCTTGCAAACGGAAATTATGCAGAGGCGGAAAAGCTTGCAAGAGAAGCAGCGCAGCTTGCGTCCGAGGCAAAGGATAAGGGCGCATCAAGTGCAGCGGGAACAAGCGAAGAAATCAAGAAGCCCTCCACATCAATAACGCCCGCGCAAGAGGGTGCATTCGTGGGATTGGGTGCGATATTTGCAATAGGCGGGCTTGTGGCAATAGTTGCAGCAGGAATCTATTTCTTCCTCCTTAAGCCGCAAAAATAGTTGCTTTTTTTCAGCACCAGAAGCAGATGCTGTTGACTATCCTTACTCTCTGCGCATAGGCGCTGTTGTAAATTCCGCCCTGCGTTGCGCCCGAATTTTTCTTTCCAAGCAAAACATCATCCAATTTCGAAACCGCGTACAGGCGTTTTATCACTTCGACCTTGAAAGTAGTGTACCATCCCTTTGTCTCAATCGTTATTTCCCCGCTGTCAATCGCAGTCAGCACTCCCGATTGTTTTTGCGAAATTTTCTCAGCAGCAAAGTCGCTGATGCGAATGATTATTCCGGGATTTTCAACTTCTGTCGTCTCGAAGGTTTTCAGCTCTCCGCCGCGCGTTTCAATGCCAAGCACCTTGCCGCCAATATAGACATTCGCCTTTTCGTCGCCAACAAGCATCTTGATGCTTTTCGGAAGCTTTGAATCAATGGCAGCGTAATAGTAATTGAGCATTTCGTCTCGCGTGGCAGTGAGCTGGTATGCGAACGAGGTTGAGCAGATGAGAATCAGGATGAATGCGATCGCCGCAAATTTTTTCATGCGTGTCATATTCTTCTTATCTATTAACCTCAATAAAAAGCAATCGGTGCGCCGAGGTACAATCGCGCCTTTTCGGTTGTTATTTAAACACTTCCATGTTGATTGAGTCGATGCCAGTCACGATATCAAAAATCCAAAAAACCATCACGGTGCCGAATGAAATTTTCGGCTTCAAGGTCAAGCTGCAGTATGACACTATTCAGAAAACCACGCACAATGGGCAATCAATAGTCAAACAGATGTCTCGCATCGGAATCAGCGGGAAAAAATACCCCTTAACTTCGTACGACAGCGACGTTATCAACAGCCTGCTGGATGCGCATAAAGAAATCAAACGCTACAAAACAACAAGGGCGTACGGTTCCTGGAAATCCGGGCTTGATTCACCAGTCTCAGCCGAACTTCAAAAACTGTCCAACAAGCTAGGAGCGGGAAATTCCATGCAGCTCCGAAGGATGCTTGCGGGTTGTGCCCGCAAGACCGATGCAAATTCACGGCTGGATTTTGCCAAGTTAATCGCGCCTAATCTTGCAAAAACAGCCATAATGGCATTCGGTCAGGATGCATGGCGCGCACTTGAAATCCTCTCGAATATGGTAAAAAACATGCAAGTCATAACTGAAAATGACATTGAGCCGATGAAACGCGTTCGATCCAAGTCTAACTGGAGTGAAGTAGCCCGGGGTTTTGAGGGCTGCTGCAATTATTTCCTCCCCTCCAATTTGGGGAAGATGGCATTGGACTTCCGCATGAAGCCCTACCCCTCGAAAGGGGATGCAATCTCCCCGATTTTAAGCAGGCAAGGCGCAGTGCCCTATTGGCAAAAAGATTACAGTACGGCTGACAGGCACGCATTCAACCTGCGCATAGCTGTTGCATGGCCGCCTGAATTGGAGTTTTACTCGAAAGGAAAACCGGTAAACGAGCAGAGGATAAAACTGGATTTCAACACGCTGATGAACATAAGCAAAATCAAGGTGGTTCTTGCCGAACTGCCTGGTTCCAAGTCACTTTTAGGCAGGCTGACTGAATACACCCGAATTAATTTCTTCGAATTTGAAAGTTCGCTTCGAGAAAGATTAGGCATGCTAGTCCGAAATTAGGTTCAACTAGGCGCATTTAAGCGCAAGGAACGCCGTTGCAGCCTCGATGAAACCTTTATAAATCCTTGTCACAATATAGAGCCCACTCTTCTTACAAGTCTGTAAGATGACACTCGCTGATACCCCTGAGCCCTTGTGGCGACAGGAAAGAAACGCAGCGAATCGTTGGAATTTTGCTGGTGCAAACTCAGCATACATATCAGGTATTTTCATGGGAAAACGTTCAGGACACAAGAAAGGCTCGGTCGGATTCCGCCCGCGCAAGCGAGCAATATCGCAGATGCCTGCAGTTGGGCACTGGTTCGGAACAGATGAAAAGCGCCTCGTGGGCTTCGCAGGCTACAAGGCAGGCATGACACATCTCACGTACATTGATGACACTGAATCCCCGTCAAAGGGCAATGAAGTATTCGCATCAGCAACAATTGTCGAGTGCCCGCCGATCACAATCTACGGCATCCGCGGATACAAGGAAGGGCAGGTTGTCTCTGACATGATAACACCCGACGAAAAAATCCTGAAAATAATCGGGATAACGAGAAAGAAAATTCACAATTTCACTGCTTCTGAAGTTGACGCCGTATTCGTTCTCGCATACACCCGCCCTGACATGACTGGCATGGGCAGGAAAACAGCGGAGAGGATGGAAATCGCAGTCGGCGGAAAGGACTCTGCTGAAAAGCTCGAATACGCAACCTCGCTTCTCGGAAAGGAAGTGAAGGTCGGCGACGTATTCAAGGCCGGCGAATTCCTCGACACAATCGCAATCACAAAAGGCAAGGGCTGGCAGGGAACTGTCAAGCGCTTTGGCACGGCACAGCAGCGCAGGAAGGCAACCGGCAAGCGCAGGCACATAGGCTCTCTCGGCGCATGGCACCCTGGCTACGTTCACTACACAGTCCCGATGCCTGGTCAGATGGGCTACCACAAGCGCACTGAAATCAACAAGCGCGTCATGAAGGTAGGCGCAGCATCTGAAATAAACCCGCTCGGCGGCTTCACGCACTACGGCGTGCTCAAGAACAATTACATACTCATAAAGGGATCGCTCGCAGGGCCCCAGAAGAGGCTTATCCGTTTCAGGAAGGCAGGAAGAATTTCATCTGCGCCGAAAGTCCCGCAATTGATATTCGTGTCAACGGCATCAAAGCAGTAAGTTGATTTTCATG
>JAPLWZ010000158.1 GCA_026396335.1 Microcaldota archaeon
TCGTGGTAAGAATGCACAATGAAAAACGCGCGCTCATACTTGCGCTTTGCTTCTGACGCCTTTACTATCACCAGCCTGTCGATTTTTTCAGGCGAGGAAAATGTTTTTGGTATGCGGACGCCTGATTTTTGAAGCAGGTAATGTTGGTTCTTAGGCGTGTTCCGCTCTTCTGCGCGAAGGAGGTGCCTGTTCCCGAATATTGGCACTGCGAAGTCGTTTTCTATCTTGTCATATCCCACGTAAACCGAGAAGGAGCGGTGCGGGACGAAGACCGCTTGGTGCTTTACCAGCATAGCAACGTTTTTCGGGCTTGCAATGTCTGCGAACTTAGGAAGGAGATGTATTTCATCTATGCACCCCACCTGCCCTATCGGCGTTTGCCTGACCCTGTAATAGTGCTCGTATGTGTGCTCGCGCCCCTGCTGGCAGATTACAATTGATTTGAGCCCTAATCGGCGCGCTCCGGATGAAATATCAAGCGCGGAGTGCGAGCCAAGCACTGCGATGCTTGGGGATTTGTAAGAGGAGGCTATTTTTCCTGCGTCGTATGCGACCATATGCAATTATTGAAATTGAGGTTTAAAAACATGGCGCAAGGCGGATGGGCAGGGGTTTAAATCGGCTTCGCATGATAATATTGTGGTTTTGAGGGTGTGGAAATGAATTTTAAGGCTCAGACGCCTGCAAAGGGGGAAATCGCAAAAAACGGGGAAATTTTCTTCAGAAACCCGCTAGATGCCCCCCGCGAACTTGGCAGCATGGCAAAATTCGCAAACGCAGAATCGCTTGCTTATTCCGGAGACAGGATGCTGGAGCATGTTTTCAGGAAAAACAGGTATGCAGACATGGACACGCCACTCTCGAAATACTGCTTTCCGCTCGGATTTGGGCTGGATGCTCACATAAAAAAACTGCTTGATGCAAAAGGCGGCAAAGGCGTGCTTCGAGCACTAGACGTCGGTGCTGGCACCTGCTCCCAGTGGAAGGAAATAGTGCTTGAAAATAAAGGGAAAATTGAATTTTCCGCAGTAGTTCTCAGCGATATTTATGCAGACGGCGCCATGAAGCAGCATTTGAAAATTTGCGCTGCCGCAGGAATGGCGCACGAATTTCCGCCTGAGCACTTTGACCTGATTGTTTCATATGCAGGAATACACGCGCAGGGGCTTGCCGGGATCAAGGCATCCGAATGGCTGCTGAAAAGCGGTGGCGAGATGATAATCACCCTGAATGCGAAAACAATGCCAGCGCCGGATGAAATTTTGTCTGTGTGCAGCCAGTTGGAACTCGTGCAGGCTGCATCAGACAGGTCAAGCAAGGCAGTCGCCTACTGGATGAGGAAATTAGACTAGCACAGGTGCCATTATGCTCAAACAAACAGTTTGTGGAAACCAGAAAGAGGGCGTTGCCCAAAAAATACACTGTTTTGCCCCAAACCCGTTCCTAAAGGATAAATACCAGGTTAGGGAAAGGAGAGAGGAGTCGCAGCGAAAAGGCAACACTGAGAATGCGATGTTTTATGCGGACCTTGACCCATGGGGCGTCTGGAACACGAAACTGGAGAGGTACGCAGGCGCGCTTGGGATGGATGCCAGCAAATATATTTCGGCTAAGGCAGAAGCGGCAAAAAAGACAGGCCAGAGTTATAGGGTTCTTGACATTGGCATGGGAACCGGCAGCAGCTGGCTTCCATTGCTCAAGGGCTTCCCTAATATTGAATTCTACGGCACTGCGCTCGACATGATTTACGTGCACCCCGAGCTTGTAGACAGGACAAAAATCTGCATTGCGTTTGACATAGGGCGGCATTTCCCAAGAGGATTTTTTGACATGATAATATCCCACAACGGAATGCACCACGACGAGCTTCCGACAATATGGGAGATGAACCGGCTTCTTGCGCCCAAGGGCGAGGCAATACTCACAATGCAGGTAAAATCCGTCGTCTTCCATGATAAGCTCTCTGATGCCTGCCCGCACCTCGAGACAATAAGCGCAGCAAGCACTCTGGGCAAATTAATGGGCGTCATAAACAACACCCAGGGCCGGTCCTTCGTCTCATACCACCTGAAAAAGATCGCCTGAATAACTAGCATTTTTATACTCTTTGTAACACATTTTTAGCTATGGGTGCTTCAGCCACAGCAACACCAGCCACAGGAAAACAATCTGCAGTAGCGAAGATAGCATCCGCAATAGAAGCCTGCCCGCAGGCAAAGGCGGCTTATAACGCGAAATACTGGCCGAATCCAAAGGAGCCGCTTGCCGAAAACGTCATGAAGCAGCTTGGCACCAAGGCGCCCTTTTCGCTCGGAATAGAGGGCCTTGACGGAGTGAAAAAAGACGGCAGGCTTACCTTCATTCTGGAAATGTTCCCGCCAGACTATGCCGATGACCTCTTCGGCAGGGAAACCCTGATGTGGATGTGGAAGGAATACCACTCGCGCGACAGCCGGAATAAGATAACCGAATATCTGAAATTCCAAGGCACTGACATTAAGCTCCTTGAGCGCGCAGAATGCGCTGCAAGCACGCGCGCGCTCCTTGTACTCTACGAAATGCTGCAGAACGCATGGCAGCCCATCTCAAGGCTCGACGTGCGCAGGCTGGTTGAAGATTCGGCAATTGCAAACACAGGCAAGAGACACGAGCAATATGAAATTTCATTCATGGAAACCGAATTGGTGAAGGGATGCGGCTGGGAGAAGAATTGGGGCATGGATACTGCGTACCGGATACATTTGGACGCGCCAATTGGAATTGGGTTGCTTTACAAGAGCATGCCAAACGCAGTGTCATCCGCCATTCCACTTGACGGGCAAACACTGCTGGTAAAACAGTTGCAGAGCCTGCGCCCGTTTGACCCGAAAAATATTCTCCAGAGGAAGGGAGGCTCGAGAGGGCTTTTCGGGCTGGATTGGCAGAAGCTGCTCGTAGAGGCGAATGAGCAAATGGCGCGTTTCTTCGGCTTTTCCGTACTTGCTGTACAGTCGGCCGCAAACAACGAATGGGTGATAATGGAAGACCGCAACCAGACCCCGCACCTGAAATATGAATCCGCAGTGAAAATATACGATGAGACCGCAAATCGGCTTGGCTTTGTACAAGGCAAAAATGGCAATTTCTACCGTAAAATCAATACGAGCAAAAAGCTTTGTCAGATAGCACAGGAAAAGATTGTTTGAAAACTTGTTCTCAGGCCGTAAAAGCTACCGGCAGAAATTTTCCGCAGGCTTAGATTTCCCGGATAATCTCCGTGAAAAGTGTCTCGACAAACTGGCCGGCATAAATCATCACATGGAATGCCTGAAAGCGATTTTTATCCTGCAGCTTTACCCTCTTGCGGTTTTCATCGTGAAATTCGCGTCCTGCATAATTCAGGTGTATTTCTCTCGCAGCAGTTTTCACAGAATAGGCAAAATCGATGAATTTCTCTGATGCAGGGCTTGGCGGAATAATCTCCATCGCCTTCATTATCTTGATGATCTGCCTGACCCTGTCCTGGGCATCAAACGTTCCCATTGAATAACTTGTTTCATACGCTTTGAATGAACCAGTAACAGCCCGCAGCATATCCAAATAGTCCCCATCGCCTATAGGGAACTCTTGCTTGGCTTTTGCGCATAGATTTGACATAAGGAACTTGCAGAAGGACACATATTGCAAGTGATTGAACGCAGTCTCCCGGATTTCTTGGAATTCCTCGTATTTCACGCCGTGTTTTTTGAAAAATTCCAGATTCGGCTTTTTCGGGTTCCACTTGTCAGGAGTTGCCGTTTTGAAGAATGCGATGCCGCCCACGCCAGCTATTTGGCAGTCATGGTAAAACAGGCCATAGGACTCGCCTGCATTGAGGCTTCCAAACGCCACAGGGTATTTCTTCTGGAGAGTCAGCGCTAGACGAGTGGCGCCCTTTTCTACGGAATACGCCTGCTTTTGCATATGGATTTTGTTATAAGAAGTGTTTAAAAACTTAGAAGATTGGCGTTTCATCGTCTGTCAATGGGCACTGGAACCACCGGAATCCTACTCTGCTCGCCTTTTTAAAGCCTGGAAGTTTCATCTAGTTTGCTAAATTTCACCAACCCGGCGGGGAAACCCGATCGGAAACGAAATTTAAGCGGAAGTGGAAATATGAACAAATCTGGCTCCGGTGAAATGCCAGAAAAGGAAGGACAGGCGAATGTCTCTTTTTCTGGGCAGGAAACTGCAACAACAGTGAAAGGTGTGGGAGATCACAAACTGCAAGGCAGTTTGGGAGACGGAGGGCAACGCCCTCCGGAAAGGCCTGATCTCCGAGTGGTTCAGGTGGAATACGACTCCCGGCTTGGCAAGAGCGTCTACAAGGATGTTGGCGCGATGTGGAAGAACACAAGCAAGGCGGGCAACGAGTTTTACACGATGAAAATCGGAAAGCTCAAGCTGCTCGTATTCCCGAACAATAAGGAGTAAGGCGGTGATTTTTATGGCAAAGAAAAAGGAAACTGGTGAGGATATGGCTAACGACGATGTTGTTGAAAAGAAAAAACTGATCATCAAGGACCTGGAGGACCTGCCAGGCGTGGGCGAGGTATCCGCAGAGAAGCTCAGGCGCGCTGGCTACGACGACCTGCAGAAGATTGCCGCAAGCAGCCCGCACGAGCTTGACGAGATTGCGGAAATCGGCGTGGAAAAGGCAAAACTTACCATTTCCGCTGCCCGCGACTCGCTTGAGATGGGCTATGAGTCCGCGGACAAGATACTCGAAAGGAGAAAGCAGATAGGGCGCATTACAACCGGCTCAAAGGAACTGGACGGGCTTATCGGCGGCGGCGTAGAAACCATGTCCATCACCGAGTGCTACGGCAAGTTCTCGAGCGGAAAATCACAGATCGGCTTCCAGCTTGCGCTGAATGTGCAAAAGCCAGTGGAGCAGGGAGGATTGGGCGGCAGCGTGCTTTTTGTAGACACGGAAAGCACCTTTAGGCCCGAAAGAATAGCGCAACTGGCGCAGAATGCCGGATTGGACCCTGACACTGCGCTGAAAAATATCTATGTTGCAAAGGCGGTGAATTCTGACCACCAGATGGTGCTCATTGACAAGGCGGAGGAGATGATCAAAGAGAAGAACATCCGCCTCATCGTCGTTGACTCCATGACCGCGCATTTCCGCGCGGATTACATAGGAAGAGGCGCGCTGAGCGACAGGCAGCAGAAGCTCAACAAACACGTGCATATGCTCCAGAAACTCGCGGACAAGCATAATCTAGCTGTTTACATTACCAACCAGGTAATGGACAACCCAGGGATAATGTTTGGCGACCCGACTACCCCGATTGGCGGGCACGTGCTCGCGCACGCTGCGACCTACAGAATCTATCTCCGAAAGGGCAAGGAAGAGAAGAGGATTGCGCGCCTTGTTGACTCGCCGAACATGCCGGAAGGCGAGTGCGTGTTCAAGGTCACGCCAAAGGGAATCGCAGACTAGATTCTTTTTGTTTTTTTTATTTTTTCTTTTCTCTTTTTTTGTTTTTCTTTTTTGTTTTTTTTCTCTTTTTTCGTTTTTCCTTATTTTTTATTCATTTTTACCTTTTTTTATTTTTTCTCATGCCGCTGGTTTGCGGCGCTCAAGATATATCTGCTTGGTTATTTCCTTGCGGAAAATACGGTACTGTTTTTTGCTCATCACCATGGACAGGACAAAGAGCATGAGCCCGAATTGGACCTGCTGCTCGCGATTGAGTTCCTGCGAAGGCTCTTGCTCGATTTTCATTATCTCATCTGTCTGCGGCTCCATTCTTCCGAACTTCCCGGCCCTCTCCCGCGCCCTAAGCTCCGCGATTTGCAGCACCGCATCTTCGAGTGCCAGGCGCTTGAAATTCGCAGGCTGGAGGTGCATGCTGTCGATTACCTTGTGCACGCTCTTGTGGCAGTTGAAGCACAGGGGAAGCAGGTTGTTCTCTTCTGTTTTTCCGCCAAGGCTGACCGGCACTATGTGATGGAGCTCGAGCCGCTTGCCCTTTTCCCTGTCCCTCATATTGCAGCAGTAGCATTTGTGGCTGTTTTTTTCAAGAACTTCGCGCCTAAGCTCGCGGCTGACTTTTTCGCGGACGCATTTTTCATAAGAAGGGGAAAGATTGCGTATTTTGGATGGGTGTTGCGCCCGAACATCTGGGCGATGTTTATAGTTGAGCACTTGCAGGGTCCCACCGTGCATTGATTGCGATTATGCACAGAAGAAAATAAATAGCGAACTGCGCAGGCGCTGCTGCGCTCGCCTGTTTTTTATAGCCTTCGCATCAGAAAAGAAGAGGGTTGTGAGATGGCAATTATCGGAAAGCATACTGCTGCATCGGAAAAAAACATTCAGATTTCACCTTTTCAGCTTACCTTCGGGCACCGCACCAGGCCTTTTGAAGCCGCAAAATCGCTCGGGCTGGAAAATGTAAAGCGCCACGACATGACACATCGCGGAAAGCACCTGGGACGGACCGTGCTTCTGGAAGGGGACTACAACTACTGCATAAAGGACAGAACCGGCGGGGAAAGGAAGGGAAAAATAACCCTTGCGCTTGGCGAAACACAGATGGGCTTTGGCGCTGACGAAATTACTGCTTATGAATACGCTGAGCATGCGGAAAAGATCGACATTTCAAGGCGCTGGGGGCTTTTCCAGATTCGCGTCGGCACTGCGCTTGGCATAAACCACTATCATGAGCCCGAAATAAGAGTGGGGCATATAGTGATGCCAAAAAACAATGTCATGTTCGGCGGCGCGGCGCTGCAATCCTGCGGCTACACCCCCCTAATAGACCTTTCAAAAATAACTCCGGACGAAAAGGCAAAGTCAGTGGAATTCTTGATGACCTGGCAAAAACTCGGCGGGAAAATCACAAAGGACGGCCGGTACCTGGTGAATAGGAACAGCCGCCCGCTTTTTGATGCGCTTGAAATCGAGGCAAAAGGCACTGGCGCGATTTACCATCTTGGCGACTGCTTTTCCAAGGATTCGCTTTATGGCGAGGACCTAGGCTACATGGTGGAACTTGGCAGGACTTACAATATCAGGACCAGCGAGATGGAGCAAAGCATGAATGCTTACCTCGCAGACAAGGCATGGCGGCATGACAAGATAAAAATAATGACCGGCGCGGTGCTGGTGCAGATAGGCGAATGCTGGAAGGACTCGAAAGGGAAGGTGCACGGGCACGGCTTCCCTGAAAGCAAACGCGAGGAGAACGCAGTAAGGGTAGCAAGCGAGAAAGCATTCGCCATAGCTGCGAACGCGCTTGCAAGAATGAAGGAAAAACTCGGGAACCCGCTCCTATTCTGAGAAAATCATCACTTTTGCCCGAGGGCCTATCAACAGATTATTTCTTTCCAAGCGGCTGCTTCATCTCTTCAAGAAGCGCCTCAGTCTCTTTTTTCATGTGCAGCATGACTGCCTTGCCCTTCTCATCAAGGTTCCCCGATGAAAGTTCGTGATTGCAGTATTCCAAAAATTCGCCGCAGTGCGCGGAGGGGTTCTTGCAGCGCGTGCCCCAGTCAAACACCGCGCACTTCATGTTCTTTGACAAGTAGTCGCCGTACCTCTTCACTGCCTCCAGCCTGCTCTCGTCCGGCATTATTGAGGCAGGCATCAGGAAACGAAGGTCCGTGCCATCCGGCATTACGTGAAAGAGCATTTCGCATCCGAAAAACGAAACACGGCACTGAGGGTGCTGGCTTGCTATGTGCTTTTTCGCAAGCACCGCAAGCTTCCTTGCGCCCTCAGATGAGCCGGCAAGCGAAAGCACGGTGATGCTCGCTATTGAATAGCCCTTGTTTTCTGCTGCGTCAAGAAGGAGCTGTATGCCCTTCACAAGCGTGGCGCCGGATGCCACCGTGTCGCCGATTATAACGTTCGCATTGTCAGGCAGGGACTCGAAATTTTCGTAGCCTGAAACCGCACGGAAGGAGCCTTCCTTGCCCTCCACCCTCTGCCGCTGTATGCCTATGAAGCACTGCGGCAGCGCAAAGCCAAATTCCTTTTTGAAGCCGTAATTCAGCGCATAATAGAGCCCGCCTGAGAGAAAAACAAGTTCGCATATCGAGGATCGCGGCACGCCTGAGAGGATTTTCTTGTGCAGCACCTGCGCGAAGATTTCGGAATTCTTTTCCATCGCATCCTGGAGTTTTTTGCCTGCCATCTGCGGAGAGTAAAGAACGTCGCGGCACGAGTTTGCGCATAAAACGTATGTGTCTTGAAGCATGCTTGCGTCAGAAACGGAATAGAGCCTGTAAGATGCGGTTTTTTCCACCTGGGTCACTTGTGCCATGCTACTCACCACCTTATCTTTGTACAGACTGCCTTTTTCCCGAGAAGAAGCAAAGCCACGCGGCCCGGATTGCGGGCATTCACTATGTAAGATGGCTTTTTGATCGCCATTATTTCGCGGATTTTCCCTGCCATGCCGCCAGTAACGTCCGCTGCAGAGGAACCTTTCAAGTGGGGGGCGATTGCGGCGAAATTCTTGCGGGTTATGAATGGCACGAGTTTCCCGTCTGCCATCACGCCATCCACGTTTGAAGCCATGATTATCCTGCTTGCTTTTTTCCCGAGGTAAGCGACTATCTGGTCGCCTGAGCAGACAGAAAAGCCAAGCTTGCTGTCAGGAACCATATCGCCGAAAAGAACGGGCACTTTGCCCGCCCTCAGTGCAGCGGAAACTAGCCGCATATTGAATTTTACTATCCTCCTATTCCTAGATTTCACTATTTCCTGCGGCGGGATTGAAACCGCGGGCACACCTTTTTTCACGAGCGCGCCTGTGACAAGCGCGGAAAGCGCACAGCAGGCCGCATGGGTTTTTGCGCATGCCACTTTCTGCTCTGCTGTCTTCACGCCGTTGTTCAGCTTCCACTTGATTACGAGCGCGTGACCGAATGAGCCTGCGCCGTGAACGATGATGAGATTTTTTGCTCCTCGTTTCCATGCGTGCGCCACCGCTATTGCGAGGTTGCCTATCGCCTTCGGGTTTGCGCTCATCCATCCGTGCTTGTTTGTGATTGCGCTGCCGCCGAGCTTCAGTATTATCATGATGAGAAATTGCCAAAACCCCTTTAAAAGCATGCAGAAAGAAATCCACTTATGCGTGTTCTATTGGCGATAAGCGGAGCCTCAGGCATGATTTATGCGAGGAGATTAGCCAAGGCGCTGAAAGAAGCAAAGGTAGACGTAAAGACAGTGGTTTCCTCGGGCGCGATTGCAGTTGCAAAAGCGGAAGGCGAAACGCTACCGAAAAGCGATTACGCTGACACCGACCTTGCCGCGCCCTTTGCATCAGGCTCGCACAAGTTTGATGCAATGGTCGTCTGCCCCTGTTCGCTCAAGACACTCGGAGAAATTGCAAATGGAGTTGGAAACACACTTATCACGAGGGGCGCGGAAGTGGCGCTGAAAGAGAGGAGAAAATTAGTACTTGTCGTTCGGGAAACGCCGCTTTCGCTCATTGCAATAAAAAACATGGAACTTGTCACGCTCGCAGGCGGAGTAGTAATGCCTGCCGCGCCAGGATTTTACCAAAAGCCAAAAACGCTTGATGACCTCGGGGATTTCATTGCTGGCAAGGTGCTGGACCAACTCGGAGTTGAAAATCATCTGTTCAAAAGATGGGACGGGAAAAAGTGAGATGGAAGGTGGATGAAATGGCTGCAAAACCTATGTCGTT
>JAPLWZ010000022.1 GCA_026396335.1 Microcaldota archaeon
ATATCTTGCCGCACAAGCTGGGCTCATTGGCAGTTCTCCTCGTGAACTCGCTCTTCCTGATGCCCTTCCTGATTGTGCTGCAGACTCAGATCTACCTGAGCAAGTACACGATACTGGACTAAGGTAAGGCGTGGGAAAAACGAAATCTATTTACTTAGCCTTAGGGCTTCACAATCGTCGCAGGCTTGTCCGTAATCAGCGTTGTCGACTGTGACGCGATGAATGTGGCAGCGCCTGTTATTGCCGCGACAACGATTCCACCGGCGATGAGCGCGTAAGCAGTGGTGATGTATTTCCCGCGCTGGTCTGACGGCTGCGTCTGCGCCATGCCATATGCGAGCCCGCCCAATACGATAAGTATCACGGATACAATCGGGCCTATCTGAAGAAGAATGTTCTCTATGCTCGTCAGCGTTTCCACGACCGGCATCAGCCCACCTCAGGCAAAATTATCCGCCTAAACTATAAAACACTGCCTGCTTCTCCCGTGCAAGGCTGCGTTTATGTCGCTTTTATATATTTATCCCTTTTTATACAGCCAGAGGTGTCAAGCCATGCACGACCAGTACTTGTTCCCCGTATACAAAATGGAAGAAAGCGAGGACGACGACGAGCCTGAGGATGACGAGGATTTTGACGAGGATTGGGAGGACGAAGACGAGGATTAGGCTCTTTTCCCAATTTTTTGTTTTTATTTAATTTTTTCTGCTTTTTACTTTTGTTTTTGCCCTAGTAGGCGCTGTCATAGGGCATTGGAGTTTCCTTATAGGTTTGGAAAGCCCTCCAGTATTCCTCTGAATGCGCCTTCAGGAACTTTTCCGGCAGTTTCTCGCCGTTGTAGCGCACGGCGTAATTCTTCTTTATCTGCGCAAGCGGGATTGCATTCTCAATCATGCATCTTGCCGCGCAGCAGCCATTCCCAGATTTTATATCGCTCAAAATAGAGATTACCTTGCCCATCAGGGCGGGCGGTGTGCTTATCTGAACAACTGCCATGCTGCTCGCAATCATTATGTGCGGAAGGGTTTAACCAGCGTTCGCAAACGTCGATAAATTCACCGGAACCACCGGCATCCTACTCGAAAACCGTTTATAAAGCGCAAATCCTCACCCTTCAACCATGGCGACGATTGAAGAGGAAATAATCCACTGGTGGAAGGACGACAAGGGCGAGAGCCACCGAAACGCGCTTAGGATTGAAACCGAGCCTGCGACAGAGCAGAACGGCTTCCCCCGGGACGGCATTATCACGGTCCGGATAATGAACTCGGTGGCGCAGCAGGCGATAAAACTCTCCCCTGATGAGGCGCTGCGGATAAGCACCCAACTGCTTTCCGTGGCAAAAGATCTCCTGAACCAAAAGCGCACCATGTGGAACCACCACGAAGACTGATCACCCTACTTTTGGCTCCAGTTCGGCATCGAAAGTCGCCTGTGCCGGCTGGAGCCCAACCTCCCACCCCTAGGGGGCTGCGCCCCCTGAGGGTTCACCCCCACACTGCAAACCAACTATATTTATATACTGTTTTACCTAAATTAACAACATGTCTAAACTGCAGAAAAACTTCCGGGTAGTCATACTTGGCCCTGAGAATAAGGTAAAAAGCCTCTTTGACGGCCCCTTTGTAAAGGGGAAATTCTTCAATTACTTCTACGACAGGAAAGCAGCAGAAAAGGCAAAATCGAGCGCGCTCCTTCTCACAAACGGCATGGTCCAGGCTAAAAACGAGAAAGGGAAGTACTTCGAACTCCAAATCAAATCTGAAAACCGCAAGGATACGCTTGAAGCGGTGCTCGGGCTTCTCAATAATCCCGACTCCGAGCCTCACGTCAAAAAATACCTTGAAGTATTCAATGTCGAACCCGGCAAACAATGCGCAATACGGGATGCGGCGAACTTCCTCTGGCAAAACAACATGTCGATTTTCTACAATGATGCTTCTCCTGTGGAAAATGGGGAAAAAATAGACTTGGATGCAATGCGGGCGGAGTATAAAGCGAACAGGAAGGCACTCCTCTCAAAAGACTGCCCTAAAACCTGCAGCATCACATTCCAGGCAAGCGACAGCAATGCAAGCATTGACCCGGCATTTGCCATGCCAAAAAGCAAGAAGGACCGCAAGGCAATCGCAGCGCTCCTCTACTGCCTACGGGTGGGCAATGCAGTTGAGCCTATCTCATTCGCGCCCAATGGCATCGAGGTGCATCTCAATACCAATAAACGCGCAGGCGATTACATAAGAGAGTCCTTGACAAGGGGAGTGCAGGTGGCTTGCAGAAAAGCGATCTTCCCTGCGGCAAAAAAAGAGAGGAAAGCATGGTATAGGGAAGAATTCAAGACCGATGCGAAACTGCTCGGGGCAGGCGCACTTGTAATGGGTGGGATTGACTTTGCCGCACAGACGGGCGGGCAAGCTCTCGCAGCTTACGCGATTCTCACCTCAATCATATGGGGGCTCACTCAAATTTCCAACATCAAATACCTGATAAGCGACTTCAAGGCAGTAAAGGGGCTCAAGGCAATCATCAAGGCGCCCAAATTGGGTGAAAATGCGCCAAAGCAAAACAAATCCCCTAATCGCCCCTCCGCGTAGATACTTTTTTTATTCTGACTGCATCCATCAATCAAAAGAGATATACATGGAATTCTTCGACATTGCGGTAATCGGCGCAGGCCCTGCAGGCACATTCGCAGCCTATACGGCAGCAAAGGCAGGGCTCACGGTCGGCGTATTTGAGGAGCACGAAAAAATCGGCGAGCCAGTGCACTGCGGCGAATGCCTGTCCTTGCTCGCA
>JAPLWZ010000180.1 GCA_026396335.1 Microcaldota archaeon
CGCTGCGCAGCCACAGCCGCAGAATGGCGGGAAGCTCAAGGTGGTTGCCAGCTTCTATCCCATGTACGATTTCGCTAGGAATGTGGGCGGAGACCGCGTTGAAGTCACTTCGCTGATACCCACAGGCGTTGAACCGCACGACTTTGAGCCGACTCCCTCCGACATAAAGACGCTCAGTTCGGCGCGGGTGTTTGTCCTTAATGGGGTGATTGAAGACTCGTGGGCTCCGAAACTACTCGAAGGCATTGACAACCCCAATCTTACGGTAGTTGATGCGAGCAAGGGGGTGCAGCTTGTGGCGTCGCAGGATGCCGACACGCCGGGAAATGACCCCCACATCTGGCTTGACCCGGTGGACGCGAAGAAGCAGGTAGCCAATATCCGCGATGCGCTGGAAAAGGCAGACCCGACTGGAAAGGACTATTATGAAGCCAACGCCAATGCATATATGGCAAAGCTTGACAAGCTCGATGCGGAATTCCGCGCCGCTATGGCAACATGCAGGAACAAGAACATGATAATCACTCACGCGACCCTGGCATATTTCTGCAAGGAGTATGGGTGCAACCAGGTTCCTGTCGAGGGAGTGAACGCCGAGGGCGAGCCTACGCCGGCAGTGGTGGCAGCAATAGTAGACCAGGCAAAGGCGAAGAACATCACTGTCGTGTTCGTCGAGAAGCTGTACAGCCCGCAGGTTGCACAGACCATTGCCAACGAAATAGGCGGCAAGGTCGCGGTTTTCAACACAATGCACGGGCTCACACTCGAAGAACAGCAGCGCGGCGAGGATTACCTCTCGCAGCAGGAAGAAAACGTGGCGACAATAAAGGCGAACCTCGATTGCGGCTAGATGTGGAAAAATGGCAGATAAAGTCATTGAATTCAGGAACGTTTCTTTCAGCTACGGCAAGCAACCTGCGATTGACAAGGCAACGTTCTCCATAGAAAAAGGCGACTTTGTGGGCATGATAGGCCCCAACGGCTCGGGCAAGACCACCGTGGTAAAGCTAATGCTCGGACTACTCAAGCCGGATTCAGGCTCAATAACGGTATTTGGAAAGGAAATTGCAGGGTTCCATGATTGGCAGCGTGTCGGCTATGTCCCCCAAAAGGCGACGAATTTTGACCAGAACTTCCCGGCGTCCGTCTTCGAAGTTGCATGCATGGGCCGGGTGTCCAAGGCGGGGCTAATGAGGCAGCTAGCGCAATCAGACCGCGACGCGGTTGAACAAGCGCTTGAAGTCGCGGGTATTTCAAACCTGCGCGACAGCCGCATAGGCGACCTGTCAGGCGGGCAGCAGCAGCGCGTGTTCATCGCTCGGGCGCTTGCGTCGGAGCCGGATTTGCTTATTCTTGACGAGCCCACGGTAGGGGTGGACCAGAAGGCGCAGCACAATTTCTACCTGCTGCTCGGCCAGCTGAACAAAAAGCTAGGCATGACGCTGATACTTGTCTCGCACGACGTCGGCATAGTCGCCAAGAACGCGGGCAAGCTTGCGTGCGTCAATATGAACGTAACAATGCACGATACCGCCAGGGGAATTGATGATGCGCTGCTCTGCGCATACGGAGCGGACATCGGAAGGGTGCCGCATCATCATGACTAGGTGTTTCCATGCTTGAATTCCTCCAATACACTTTCATGCAGCGCGCCTTCATCAGCGGCATCCTGATAGCCATGCTGTGCGCAGTCATAGGCGTTTTCCTTGTCCTTCGCAGGATGGCCCTTATCGGGGACGGGCTGGCGCACATCTCGTTTGGGGGCATTGCCGCAGGAGTATTCTTCGGAATCTACCCTCTGCTGTCCGCGCTGGCATTCTCTGTTTTTGCCGCGCTGGGCATCCAAAAGCTCAAGCAGATGAAAGTCTACAGCGATTCCGCAATCGCGATATTCTTCTCTTTCGGGCTGGCGCTGGGCGTAGTGCTTGTGAGCCTGTCGCACGGCTTCAACATGGACCTCATGTCCTATCTTTTTGGGAGCATCCTGGCCGTAAGCGAAACGGACATCCTGCTTATTCTGGGCGTGGGGCTGGCGACCCTCGCGGCGCTGGCGCTGTTCTACAAGGAGCTGTTCTACATCACTTTTGATGAGGAATCGGCACGCGCTTCCGGGGTGCCTGTCGAAAGGCTGAACAGCATATTGCTTGTCCTAACCGCTGTGGCAGTCGTCCTTTCCATGCGGGTGGTCGGGATACTGCTGGTTTCCTCGTTCATAGTCATACCCGCCTCGATTGCACTCCCCCTTTGCAGGAGCTTCAGGCAGTCCATCCTCGCGTCCGTGCTCGTTTCCGTATCGTCCGTGGTAGTCGGCCTGCTGCTGGCGTATTATTTCGACCTGGCGGCTGGCGGGGCGATAGTTCTTGTGCTGGTGGCTGCATTCGCTGCAATGCTCGTATACAAAAAGATAAACTCAAAGTGAAGGCACACCTCATTTCCGCGGAAATGAGGTGTCTGTGGCGGTCTGACACACCAACGAGAGCCTAGCGGACGGTCTGAGGCAACAATCAACTAACTAGACTCAGGAGCGTGCCTGACCCTAAACTGGTGGAAGATTAGACGCCAGTTTTTAGTTTTTTCCAGTTTTTCTTTTTCTGAAAAGCGTAGTAGGCTGCGCCGCAGAGGACTGTGACCCCCCCAACAACGAGCGACTGCTGCGAAAGGAATGCCATGAGGGCAAAGCACGAAATCAGCGCTGTCACTGAAACAATCTTGGAGCGAAGATTTGCTTTCAGCCTTATGGCGGCGTAATTGGCAGCCGCGTAATAGGCGAGCAGGGCGAAACTGCTGACGGATGCCACCAGCGCCAAGTCGCCAAGCAGCGCGAGGAGCGCGGATGCGATGCCTGCCGCAAGAACTGCGTTTCTTGGCACGCCACTTTCGGAATCCACGCTGGCGAACGCCTTGGGCGCGTCATTGTTGCGGGCCATTGCGAACGCCACGCGGGACACGCCCATCACCGTAGTCAGGAGAACGCTTGCAGTTGCCGCAAGCGCACCGAGTGAAACGATAAGCACTGCATAGGGTATTCCAGTGGAGCTTATTGAAGAAGCCAGGAAGGCTCCGGAGGTGGAAACTTGGCTGGAGCCGCCAAGTCCGACAGCGGCAATGGACACCAACAGGTAAAGAACTGTAGAAACTGCAAGCGCCAGCATGATTGCCCTTGGCACGTTCCGCTTCGCATTTTTCACTTCCTCGGAAACTACCGTTATCCTGGCAAACCCCCCGTACGCAAAGAAGATTATTGCCGCGCCTGAAAGCACGCCCCCAAGCGATGCACTACCGATGGCGGAAAAGTTGCCCGCTTTGAAGAACAGGAATCCTGCGAGCACGAAAAACAGGAGCACCAGTATCTTGGCTGCCACGAGTACGTTGTTCATTGAAACAGAATTCTTCATGCCTGAGTAATTCAGGGCAGTTGCTACAAGACACGCGAGGGCGGCTAGAGGCGCCACAGGCAAGCCTGGAACAAGGGAGGCGAGGTATAGTGAAAAGCCGAGCGCAACGGTTGCGCCTGCGACCACGTTTGAAGCAAGCCAGAGAAAACCAGTAAGAAAAGCCCAGAACGGCGGGAGGAGCTTGTGCGCGAATTCGTATGCGCCGCCCTCTTTCTGGGTGGTCCTGCTCAGCCGCACAAAGCTCAGTGCAGTAAGGAGGGCGACCGCTCCAGCTATGATGATGGAGGCGATGACTGCAGGCCCTGCCAAGCCTGTTGCCACCCCCAGGATAACGAATATTCCCGCGCCCACAATGGCACCTATCCCTATTGAGGTTGCATCAAGAAGCGAGATTGTTTTCTTCAGCTTTCCGTTTGCCATGGGAAGAACTCACGACTGAGAAATAAAAACAAAGCAGGTCACCCCGCATTTCCTAGGAAACGACGTGTCTTTTGTGCGTCTGACGCTGCATCGGGGTTCCAGCGGACCGATTCGAACGCGCACGTTCGAATGGTCCATTTTTTCCAGCCCACTTTTTCGCTCTGCGAAAAAGGGGTCCCTTTTTGCCCGCGGGCAAAAA